>JAYUFI010000200.1:0-2528 GCA_043738805.1 Planctomycetaceae bacterium
CGAAACTTGCCACTGGTCACGGACTCTTTGAGATCCGCATTCGTCGCCGCGACGAGTCGCACGTTGACGTCGATTTCATCGTTGTTACCAACGCGAGTAATGCGACGGCTTTCGAGCACTCGCAGCAATTTGATCTGCGTATCGACCGGCATTTCACCGACTTCGTCGAGAAACAGCGTGCCGCCGTTCGCGTACTCAAATTTGCCGATCCGCTTGCTGACCGCGCCCGTGAACGACCCCGCTTCGTGGCCGAAGAGTTCGCTTTCCAGAATGCTTTCCGGCAACGCAGAGATATTCACCGGAACGAACGGCTTGTTCTTGCGATCGCTGTTTTGATGCAACGCACGGGCGACGAGTTCTTTGCCGGTGCCGCTCTCGCCGAGGATCAGCACTGTCGTGTTCGTGTTCGAGACATGCTTGAGTTGATCAATCACGCGCTTCATCGACGGGGCGTTGCCGATGACTCCTTCAAAGCCGAACTTCTCGTCAAGACGTCGAGCTAGCTCCGCGTTGCGACGCAGCAGTCGAACTCGAGTTGATCCCTTTTCGACAGCCGCTCGCAGTTCGCTGATGTCGAGCGGCTTCGTGAGATACATCGACGCTCCGGCCTGTCCCGCTGCGAGTGCCGACTGCACGGAAGCGTGGCCGGTCAACAGAATTACTTCCGCGTCGGGAAGTTCTTCTTTCGTTTTACGGAGCAGCGTCAAACCGTCGATCTCCCCCATGCGCAGATCGGTGACGACCACGTCGTAAGTTTCTTTTTCAATCAAACTCAGACCCCGCTCGCCCGATCCGGCGACGGAGCATTCATAACCAACTCGTTCCAAACTTTCAGCGACTGCCTGCGCATGGGCCTCATCGTCATCGACGATGAGCACGCGAATGCCGGTGCCGGGAAGCTCTGGTTTGTCTGTGTCTTTGGCGCTCATGCGAGAACTTTAGCGGATGGGCCTGCGGTAGTAACCCGAAGCGTGAGCGAGGGCGAGCGTTTCAAGCGACGGTAAATATCGACGCGTCGTGGAGCGTTCGCTCACGCTTCGGGTTAGTGAGTGGAAATGCGAACGTCGGAGTTACGACTGCGGTGGAGTGATCCCGAAATCTTTGATCGACAACAGCGACCGAAACGGCAGACTCCGAGCCGCAAAGTTCGCGGCTCCTCCTTCCATACGATCGACGATGCCGACCACATGGATCACTTCGCAACCGAACTCAACGATGCGATCGACGGATTGCAGCGCGCTGCCGCCGGTCGTGACGACGTCGTCGATGATGACCACTTTCATGCCGGGAGTGACCGGACCTTCGATGTATCGCTGAGTCCCGTGCCCTTTCGGCTCTTTGCGAACCATGAACCCGCAGAGGTCTCGACCGCGAGCGGCTGCGATCGCCAAGACGCCGCCGATAATCGGATCAGCGCCGATCGACATGCCGCCGATCGCATCGAAGGAAACATCGGCAAGCAAGTCGAGCAGCCCTTCGCTGACGAGTCGCAGTCCTTCCGAATGCAGCGTGATCTGTTTGCCGTCGAGGTAGTAAGTCGATTTCTTGCCCGATGCGAGTGTGAAGTCACCGAACTTGAGGGCACGTTGATGAAACAGGTCAATCAATATCTGGCGGTCGTACATGGTTGGTCTTTCCGGAGCTTTTTGTCGGGTTGTCTGAATGAGTCAAACTGAGAACTGTGTGGGGAAGATTTCAACGCAAAGGCGCAAAGAACGCGAAGGAACGCCAAGAATTCCGTTTGAAAAATCATTGGCCAGAATGATCGCGAAGCGGACGACTTTGGCAAACGGCCAGGTTCTTCCGATTCATTTCTTGGCCTTCCTTCGCGGTAAAAGCCCTCAACAACCTGCGCAGATTGAACTACTTCGCCGATTCTGGATCGAGTGTCTTCAGCGCTTCGAGGAACTCGGTTCGTTGGCGAATGGGATCGAGAGCCGTGTCAGTTCGCAAGTTCTCCGCGAAGATTGCTTGGTTTTTCGGGCCGGCCAGTTTGTGAGCGGCGGTCAACAGCCCCACTGCTTCGACGGTGAACTTCGTTGCCAGCTCTGCGCGTTCCGCAGGAGTTCGCTTCACATCATCGCGAACTTTCGCTGCCGCTTGAGCGTAAGTCGTGGCCGGATTGAATCGCAGCGGCCACGCTGGCGAGCCAACTTGCGTGATGACTCGTTGCGTCAACGGTTCACTCTTTTCCAGTTGAGCGATCGCATTCGTGTAATCGCCCAACATGACGAGCGCGTAGGCCAGTCCGTGGTGCGAATCGGGGTCTTGTGGGTTCTGTTGAATCGCGTCCGAGAAATCTTCTTTCGCGAGATTGTTCGCTTTCAACAGATAGGCCCAGCCGCGCCGCTTGACCATGTTGGGCGAAGGCTCGTATTGCAACGACAGCGTGTAATCGTTGATCGCCTCGCGATACCGATTGAGCGCGGCGTTCGCTTGCCCGCGCGCTCGATACACGTCGCCGACGGGACCGGCCTTTTCCAAGAACGCGGTGAAGTCACGCACGGCTTCCGCGTGACGTCCCAGCG
>JAYUFI010000201.1:0-17664 GCA_043738805.1 Planctomycetaceae bacterium
GCCCGTTTGGCAAGGGATTCGAGTGCATCGCGAAAGTCGACCTTGTCGAATTCAGTCACCCACGAGAAGCAATCGCCTCCCGTGCTACAGGACCAACATCGCCACGTCTGCCGATCCGGATTCACGATCATCGACGGGTTGTGGTCATCGTGGAACGGACACAGACACTTAAACTCCGCACCGCCCCGCGCCGGGGTCAACGCGACCGACTCTCCGATCAGCGCAACAAGATCAGTTCGCGAGCGAACCAACTCCTTGAAGTCGTTGTTGGACAAGTCTGAAGACACGATCTCTCCCGTTGGTTGTTCTAGCGCGAAGACACCGAGCGTAGCGGCCTCTGCGGGGGAATGACGTTCGTCCGGGAACAGGCTCGGCCTAAGAATCAACTCAAAACAAACTCATCGCATTTGTTCGTAGGACGGGCACTCTTGCCCGTCGCTGAATACTCGACGGCCAAAAGTGCCCGTCCTACGAGTTTGTTTTTGAACTGGCTCTTGGTGGCAGTTGCGTCTTGAGAAACTCGACAAGTCACCAACCGTTCAAGGCGGGAGTCGCTTCCCTGGCTCCCGGTTGAACGGGGCAACTCTAGCCGACAGGCGAGTCGGGTCAAGGAGATCAACGTTGCACCATCTATAGCCGAGCTGCACGTAAGCCTAGAGTCAGCAGATCGTTGCTAGGTTACGGAAGCAAACGCTCTTCGTTGATCCGCAACGACTTCGCGACCGTTCCGATTTCGCTGACCGGCACTTCGGGCAATTCGCGAGAGGAACTCAAAGCCGATTTCGGACAGTTGGTCCGTAAGAGCGCCGGCGTCCCATCGTAGTGCAAGCCTCCAGCTTGCCACTCTTGGCCGCAGCAGCTCACAAGCTGAAAACTTGTGGCTACGAGCGGTTATTCGCGATTTGTATCGCGGACGGCGGCGACATCTTTAGCGTCTGGAGCCAAGACGTAGATTTCGACGCGACGGTTTTTGGCGCGCGCCTTCGGGTCTTTGTTGTCAGCAACATTCTCGAACATGCCCGCTCCGGACGATCGCATACGTCTTTCGTCGAGGCCATGCTTCTTCAGTGACAACAGCACCGAGTTCGCACGATCGGTTGAGAGATGCCAGTTGGTCGGATGCTTGGCCTTTGTCGAAGCCTTCACGATCGGACGATCGTCGGTGTGGCCCACGACTTGAATTCGCAATTGCTTAGTCGCTCCTTCGTTCAGAATTTTCGCGACCTCGCGTAATGCAGCTTCTGCTTGTGGCCGGACCTCGTCACTACCGGGATCAAACAGCATGTCGGATTCGAGTTTGGCGACTCCTGTTGATGGATCGAAGCTGACGTTCGGAAAATCTCTGGCCCACTTTTCGAGTCGAGCGGTCGCGTCTGACGACAACGGGCTCTTCTGCGAAGCCAGCTTTGCCAGCTGAGCCCGTTCGGCATTCAGGTTGTCGATCCGCTTGTTCGCGATATCGAGGTTGCCGCGCAGTTGGTCGTTCTGCTGCTGTAACTGCCCCATCATCCGCTTGTATTGCTCGGACTCCTGAGCCATCCCTTTGTTCTGGCCATAGAGCTGATTGGCTCGGAACTGGCTTTGACGCAGTGAAGTGCGTGGGATCATTTGCCCGCAGCAGCCGGTAAGCGACACGGTGAGGACACCGAGGAAGCACCACGTGGCCAATTTGGTTCGAAGAGACTGAGTCATAAGGAAGGCTCCGTTCGATGCCGGCGAGGCGGCGGCTGATCGCGAGTCGAGTCACACGGGACTGACGCAAAACGACGAGCTAACGCAGAACGCTGAGAAGACGGATGAAATTGATGTGTGTGGAAAGAATCCGAGGCGGGAAGCACTTTGATCGGAACCGAGGAGCGGGAAGGACTCCCGAAGGGGTGAAATGGTTTCCTCAACCGGTCAAAGCGGCGGGGTTGTAGTTGCATCCGCAAAACGTGCCAAGCCGAACTTGAGGAAATTTTGAAATGAAGCTTCGACCTGAACTTTCAATGCCATCGTGCGACACTGCCGTGTGTTTCTAACGACTGATGGTGATTCTCCTTGCTCGCCTTAAGCCCGGTCCTAGAATCCACTGCCGCATTCAGAGCGCCGTTTGATCCGAGCAAACTTTGCGAGGGTGGATTCTGTTTGTGGAAGCATTATTTTGTGTGCGGAAGCGATTGAGTCGATTCGTTCCAGTCATTGGGGTCGGTGAATCATGGCCAAGAAATACCTCAGCATCGAAGAAGCCGCAGAACAGCTCGGCATCCCCAAAGAAGAACTGAATCGACTCCGCAGTCGCGGCGACATTCGAGGCTTCTCCGATCGCGGGACGTTCAAGTTCAAAGAAGAGGACGTTGAGGAACTCGGTCGCCGCTTGCAACCATCGTCCGATCCCGATTTGCAAATGCTCGACGGCGAAGATGACGGTTCAGTGCTGGATGAGGATTCGTCGTCTTCCGACGATGACGCACCGTCGATCATTCGCCGATTGAGCGCGGGTGGTGGTGGCGACGAGGGTGATACGGTCGGCAGCATCTTCGACGATTTTGGCAACAACGATCTGGGCTCGTCCGACAGCGACGTCCGCCTGGTCATGGACGAGCGGCTCGACGCGAAACATAGCAGTGATCCCGACGTGATGTTGGACATGGGTGATTCGGACAGCGACGTGCGCCTCACCAACGACAGTGACAGCGATGTGAAGATCGACTTAGGCGCGTCGGACAGCGATGTCCGCTTAGCATCAGACGGCCCGCTCGCTGGCGGCAGCGCGTTGAAGATGTCGTTCAATGATTCCGACAGCGACGTGCGTCTTGATGACAGCGGCGGACGCGGACTCGGTCGTCCGGATAGCGACAGCGACGTGCAGCTTGCTCCGTCCACAATTCAAAAAGGTCCGAAGCCCGATAGCGACAGCGATGTGATGCTGGTCAGCGAAGAAGACTCCGACAGCGATGTGCATATCGCGGATGACGACGACGATTTCTTGGGTGGTCCGCAAAGTGACAGCGATGTCCGCTTGGTGGGAGCAGATTCCGATAGCGATGTCCGGCTGCTGGGTGGTGAATCTCGGCTGGGATCAGGGCCAAGCCGGATTCTGGCTGACAGCGATAGCGATGTCGCAGTGTTGAAGGAAGACAGCGGACTTAATCTGAATTTGGACAAAAAGAGCAAGAGCGGCTTACATGGAGCGGGCTCGTCGGTGCTGCTGGATGATGCTGACATCTCGCTTGGTGAAGGGAGCGGCATTTCGCTCACCGGCGACAGCGGTGTCGCACTTGGTGGACGCAGCGGTATCTCACTTGATCGAGCTTCAGACAGCGGCGTGTCACTCGAAAGAGGAGCCGAGGTTGACAGCGGCTTGTCGCTCTTTGCCGACGATGACGACGACGGCATCACGCTCGCTGGTGACAGTGGCATCGCCTTGCAATCGGACGAAGCGGACGACAGCGGCATCGCGCTCAACATGGAAGACGAGGATGAAGGTTTGACGCTCGGCGACACAATGGCCGACAGCGGCATCGCGTTGAAAGACGACGATGACGACTTGGACTTGAATCTGACCGAGACCATGCCGGCCATGAAAATTCCCGCTGGGAAAGCGAAGGGCAAAGCCAAGTCCGGCATGGATGACACGATGCTCGAAGTTCCATCACTGGAGTTGGGCTCTGAAGAAGAAGAAGAGAGCGACTTTGAAATCGGGGCAGCCGACGGCGGCAGCACGGGTGATACCAGCGTGCTCCTCTTCGATGACGAAGACGAGACCGACGATGTTGGTGCTGCGATGGTCAAGAAGAAGCCTGTCGCCGACGACGAGGAAGACGAAACCTTCGAGTTCAACGAAGGGGACGACGAAGTCGAAGCGTCTGCCGATGACGACATGGAAGGAGAGGTTTTCGGTGGAGATGAAGCCTTTGAAGAAGAAGATGGCGACTTCGGCGAAAGCTCCGGCGACTTTGAAACGGCCGCAGCAAAAGCTCCGACAATGGTCGGCACTGTCGAGTACCCGTGGGGCGGATTGACCGTCAGCTTCTTAGCCGCATCGACAATCTGCATGATCCTGTGCGGCATGGCCTCCATCGACCTCGTCCGCAGCATTTGGGGCTGGCAAGCCCCCGGCTACAGTCCCGCGAACGGCTGGCTGATTGAGATGCTCGGCGGGATTATGAAGTAACTCAGACTGAGCATTTTCAGTGATGCCTTTTCAACGCAAGGTGCAATGAATCGCAAAGAATCATGAATGATCGGCTTCGAGATTCAGAAGTGAATTGAGGGGATTGATTGCCACAAATCTTTGCGGACCTCTGCGTCTTTGCGTTGAAAACTCTCAGTTCGAGTGAGTAAGCGTGCCCCATCAGCCTCGTTCATGCAGAGACACAAATTTCCGAGGCTGTGTTCCGACATAGTTTGATCGCGGCTGAATCAGGCGGTTGTCGGCTTGTTGCTCAATGACGTGAGCGGACCAGCCGATCACACGAGCGGCGGCGAAGAGCGGCGTAAATAACTCCGCGTCGAAGCCGAGCGAGTGATAAATTCGCGCCGTCGGCCAATCGACGTTCGGTCGCAATTGTTTGTGCTGCCACATCGCGGCTTCGATAACGTCGGCGATCTCTTCGAGTTGTTGTTGTGCGTCCGTTGTCGCCATATCGCGGCTGACTTCCTTCAACAACGCAGCGCGAGGATCGGGACGGTCGCGATAGACTCGATGGCCGAAGCCCGCGATGCGTTGCTTCTTGGCGATTGCCTCACGCACAAAATTTTCGGCGTGCGACGGCGATTCGATCTCGACGATTTCGGTCAGCACGTTTTCAATCGCTCCGCCATGCAACGGACCTTTCAAAGCACCGACAGCAGCGGTCACGGCGGAATGCAAATCGGAACCGGTCGAGGCCACGATGCGAGCGGTAAACGTGGACGCGTTGAATTCGTGGTCGGCGTAACAAATCAGCGTTTGCTCCAACGCACGCTCATGGCGAGCACTCGGCAAGCGACCGTGAAGCAGCGATAAAATATTGCCCGCAAAGCTCAGTTCTAAATCAGACTCGAACAACTCGAAACCGCGAGTCAGTCGATATCGCGCGGCAATCAACACTGGAATCTGGCCGAGCAATCGAATTGCCTTGCCGATGTTTGCTGTCGCGTCGTTCTCATTGGCTTGCGGATCAAAGTGCCCCAGCGCGCTGATCGAGGTCCGCAGCGCATCAATCGGAGCAATGTGCAGCGGCAACTCGTGCAACAACTGGATCACCGCTTCGGGAACTTCGGCGGACTCGGCCAAGATCGCTCGAAAGTCGGCGAGCGATTCCGATGTCGGCAGTTCGCCACGCAGCAACAAGTACGCGACCTCGGTGAACGTCGCTTGGTGAGCCAATTCTTCAATCGCATAACCACGATAATGCAACCCGGCGTCGAGCGTACTGATCGCCGTCTCGCCCGCGATGACACCGTCTAGTCCGGTGGTTTTCTGCTTGTCCGACATTAGAACCTTCACACGTCAATGATGCGGCGTGAGCAAATTGTGGTGCGACGCGGAACGTCGCAATTCACGACGCGGAGCGTCGTGACACACTTAATAGTGCGGCGGCTGTTCGGCGACAGGGTCGCGTTCTTCAGCACCGTCCGTTGGCGTCGCAACGCTCTCGCCGAGCCGTTGCACTTCTTTCTTGAGCGAATCGATCTCCGCCTGCTGCCGCCAGACGACATCGCTCAGCGAATCGAAGTCGCGCTGTAAGTGCATCAACAACGACTCGACATGTTCCACACGATCTTCGGGGACAGGGCTGATTGGCATGGGGCCTCAAACAAGAGTGATGGGGTTAGGGAGCACTGACACAAATTGCGATCACTTCGGAGTCACCGCTTTCGCCATGAATGTCATCCTTACCAAAGGCTTCAAAACCAGTCAGCTCTCGATTGCGGCGGTATTCAGCTTCAGCCGACAGTGCAGCAGCCTCAAGTATTTGATCGCGTTTGTGAGCAGGTAACTTGCGTAGTTCGTGAGCTGTCCATCGAGTTCGAGTGATCGTCGTCGCTTTCGTGACCATGATTGAACTCCGAAGAACACTTGAACTGGAATTGGTACGTGAGAGTCACTGCTCATTTACTTCACGGGCACTGCCTGCGCGACCTGTCCCGCTCTTCTGACGATCAACCGCACGGGGCGCGACGCTTGATTTCCTTCTTGCTGCGAGACGCCATAAATCAGACGGCTCGTCTCCGGCACCCAGCTTGAAGCGGTGATGAAGATTTGCCGCTCCGTCTCCCCCTGTCGAATCATCACGCCGCTGAGTCCGAGGTTATCGACGATCACGCCGTGCGGCAGGTTATCGACGTCGAAACGCTGCTCGTTCTTGAAATCGTTGGACCGTTCGATTCGCAGCATCGCCGAGATTGTTGTGCCGGGAGCGATCACGAGTTCCGGAATGCCATCGTCACCGATCGTCGGTTGTGAGGCCGAAGCTCCGCCTAATTGGGGCTTGTCCGGCGAGAGCGTCACGATGAACTTCGGCTTGTCGGCCAGTTTGATCTCGCCGAGGTTGCCAACCTCTTTCACGACAGGCACGCCATGCACGAAGCCGGTCGCCGTCACTTTCACTTGCGACCAAACTTCCTTCGCCGGAGCTTTCTCTTTCGCATCCAGTGAGTTGCTCAACACGGCTTTCGCTTGCAGATGTCCTGCTTGAATGACGACTGGCGTCGACATCGAAAAGCCTTCCGGCAGACCAACCACATCGAAACGGACTTCGCCATCGAAGCCATCCGCACGATCAATTTGAAACGTCACTCGCGTGCCGCTGCCGAGTCCGATTGTCGCATCGCGACCGCCGGTGATCGTCGGCGTGAAGTCCGGTCGCGGCTCGCGAATCATCAGCGCGTAGAGATGCTTGTCGCTGCCGGTGCCGAGCACATCGGTCACACGGACGAGATACTCGCCATCCGCCGGCGCCGTGAACGTCAAGCGGCTGTCGTTGCCCAGCTTTCGATCACCGTCGTCATCGTTCACGAACGCCAGCGGAAAGACTGGCAGGCCGTTGTCGATCAACGTCGTACCGACCGGATACGGCTCAACGATGTAACAGACTTCGTCCAACGCATGGATTGTCGCACTCGTGTCGAAGTGACAAATTCGCTTGCCGTTGTGATACATCTGCATGCCGGAGTCCGGCCCCTGTGGCATCCGAAACGTCTTGAGCACTTCGCCGCCGATGTAGAGAAACTGGTTGAGGTCCATCTCTTCCCAGTTCTTCAAGCGAATGTCCGGGCCGTTCGAATCGATTGGGCGGAACTCATTGAAACTCTCACGCACCGCTTGCAAAACCAACCGTGGCACCGGACGGCCATCCGAGTTGAGAACCTCAAGGCGCGTATCAACCGGCGACTTCATCCGCGAGGCGTTCGTCTCAATCATCCACACCTGCCCGGCCTTCGCCGAGAAGCGAAACAAGTCCACGTCACCTGGCTGGCTGATCACTCCGTTGACTGTCGTCGGAGCCGAAATCTTTTGTCCGGCAGCCGGATCGTTGTTCGGTTCCGCTTCGGCAACCTCCTCCAGCTTCGGCGAATCACCATGAGGCATCGGGACTGGATCGCCCGTCAGCGGCGATGTCGCAACAACGTCCCGGCCGGCTCCCATGATTTCATAACCCTTCAACGAACCGTCCAGGCGACCGACCAACAAGTCATGATTGTCCGGCGAGATCGCCAGCGCTTGCGGCCAGTCCGGTTGAGTCTCCAGCACCTTGAGTTGCGTGAACGATTGCGTCTCCCACAACTTGATGCGTCGGTCTTCAGCAGACGAGATCAGCGTCTTGCCGTCGGGCGAAAAGACGAGCTTGAGAATTCCTCCCTCGTGAGCGTACCGCGCGAACGCGATCGGGTTCGTTCCTTCCTTGCCACCAGCGGTGATGTCCCAAACGCGAATCCGCTTATCGCTTCCCGCCGCGACGACCCGCTTGCCATCCAAACTAAACGCGACAGCGTACTGTTCTTTCTCCGGCTGATTGAGCGTGTCGAGCCGCTCGCCCGTGGCGACGTTCCACAACTTCACCGTTCGATCACCGCTCGCGCTCGCCAGCATCTGTCCGTTCGGATGAAACGCGACGTCATAAACCGCGTCGTTGTGCCCATGCAGAGTCCGCACTTCGTTTCCTGTCGCGACGTCCCACAGCTTGACCTTCTGGTCATAGCTTCCCGTTGCCAGCAACTTGCCGTCAGGACTCAACTCCGCCGCATAGATCGCATCGCGGTGTCCTTGAATCACGCGGATCAACGAGTGATCCCCCAAATTGAAGAGCCGCACTTCACCGAAGAGTCCCGGCTCCCCCGCTGCCGCGAAAAGAATCCTGCCATCCGCCGAGAAGCCGACGTCATTCACCACGCCACGCACGTCATTCAACGTGCCAAACGGCCTGAGAAACAGCGACGGGGCGTTGTGATGAATCACAGACAACATCTCGACTTGCCCATGTCGAGCCACGGCGATTCGCGAACCTTCGCGCGACCAAGCGACCGCTTGAATCGGCTGACGCACGGTTCCCTTCGTGGCGATTTTCGGTGTGACGAGCAATGTTGGATCGGGCGTTTGACCGCTCGGCCCTTTCGCTCCCGCATCGATCCACGCTTTGAGGATCGCAATCTCTTCCGGCTTCGGCCCCGCGTTCCCTTCCGGCGGCATCGCTGGTTTGACCTTCTTCTCCACCGTGAGCAGCAGCCGGCTGAGTTCACTCTTCCCCGGCACAATCACCGAACCGCGCTTGCTCCCTTTGAGGGCCGAGTCAAACGATTCCAGAATTAGTCCACCTTCCTTCTCATCCGCGTTGTGGCAGCCGTTGCAGTACTTCTTGAAGATCGGAGCCACCTGCCTATTGAAGTCTGGGCTCGCTGATTTGACTTCATCGGCCAAAACTACACCGCTCCACAAAAGTCCGCAGAGACTCAACATCTGAATCTGAAACATGGTTTTGAGTAGCATCGCTTTGTCGCTTTCTATTGTCCGAGTAGACACGATTGACGTGCCTCACTTTTGCGGGTCTATCGAGTGTTCCGCCAACTTACGTTTGCGAGCTGGTAGGTCGGGTCTCTTGGCCCGACCGGACGTCTCTGGAGAGCCGTCCTACCGATCGGCTTGACGTTGGTGGACCACGATGGCATCAATCAAGAGACCATCGCTTTGCGGTGCGGCATGATATCGGCCTGACTGACATTCTCGCGAGCATCTCGCGACAGTCTGGGTGACAACAGAGCATTCTCGTAATCAGTCGTGGCGTCACAGATCAGCTTGGTTGCTACACTTCGCCGCCGTTTGAATAACAGGCTTGTCTTGGGAGCAAGATGATGCAGTGGCGTGTGGCGTGGTTCAGTGTCTGTGTGGCTTTGATTGTTAGCCCGTTCGTATTGGCCGATGACAAAGAGACGGAGAAGCCGAAGCCGGCGGTTGAGAATCCGCTGCAAAAATTGCTTCAACAATTCGTGCCACGGCCAGTGAAGCCGCAAAGGACAGTTCCGAATACGAAGTCGGACAACACACCGGACCCGGAGGCTCGTGATCACATTGATGCGCGGGCTCCGAAGGATCGCAAGCAGGCGGACTTGTTGAAGAAAGCGGCGGCGGCGATTGCGAAGAGCGATTGGTCGAATGCGTTGGACTTGTTGCAAGCAGTGTTGGGGCAGGATCAAGACGGTGTTGATCGGTCGCCGGATGAAGGTTGGTTGTCGGTTCGCGAGCGTGCTCTGCGGCTGATGCGGAAGTTTCCGGCGGAGGTTGTACAGACATTTCGACAACGTTGGAACGCGGAGGCTCAGCGGCGGTTGGACGATGCAGAGCACGTGGGGCGAACGGATCAGGTCGCGAACATGGCCCTCCGTTTTTTGTGGACTGACGCGGGGCAAGCAGCGGCAGATCGGTTGGGGACTCGGCATCTGGATCGGGGTGAAGCGACGTTGGCAACGATGTGGTTTCAGCGATTGAGCGAAGCCGGTGCGTCGATCACGAAGACTCGCCATTGGCAACTGCGCGCTGCGTTGGCGGCGAGGTTGTCTGGGAATGACTCGCTGGCCGATCGCTGGTTGAAGGAGAACCGTTCGGCAGATGATGTTGTTGAGCGGATTGCGATTGGCGGTGAGAACATTGTTGCCGGTGATTGGTGGAAGTCGCTGAAGACGAAGTTACTGACGCCGAACTCGGCAGCGCTCGTGCTGAATGAGTGGCCGATGTTCTTCGGAGCGTCGAATCGAGCGGGGAAAGTTGCGAACGGGACGCCGTTGTTATTGCCTCGTTGGACGCAATCGCTCACGCAGTTCCAACCGATTCAACAGCAGATCGAAATGTTGGTCGAAGATTGGCATGACGCGAATCGCTCGACGCTGACGGTCAGTCAGCCGTTGTTGGTGGACGGACTCGTGGCCTTGCGAACGTTGAGCGGCGTGCAGGTTTTTGATTTGGAGCGAGGCCAGTTGCGTTGGGCGACTGCGGATCGTTGGCCGGTGGAAACGTTGGCGAGTAGCAAATCAACGGTGGTGATGCAGGCCAATGTGAACGGTAACGGTTCTGGAGTCGATCAGAATGCGCTGGCGCAGGTGTTGTTCTTGAATGGCAACTTCGGGCAGCTCAGCAGTGATGGTCGGCAGTTGTTTGTGGTGGAGGACGACACGTTTTTGGGCTCGGCGGTGCTCAATCAATGGGGGGCCGATACGGAGTTGGCTCGCCGTGATCCGTTGCGACGCAATTGGTCCAGTAACAAGCTGACGTCTTACGATCTGCTCAGCGGTCGGTCGTTGTGGTCGGTCGGTGGTGCTACGTCGGATGAGGTGTTGCAGGCTGAGTTGCCGGGCGTGTTCTTCTTCGGTGCGGCGACTCCAGATGGCGATGACTTGTTCGTGGTGGGTGAGCGAGAGGGTGAGGTCCGACTGTTTTGCTTGGAATCGGCGACGGGAAAGTTGCGTTGGTCGCAGTTGTTGGCGTTGGCCGAACTGAGTATTTCGCGCGATCCGGTGCGGCGTTCGTTCATGGCTCAAGTAGCGATCTCGGAAGGTGTCGTCATTTGTCCGACGACGGTCGGTTGGCTCGCGGCGGTTGATCGAGTCTCTCACCAATTGCTGTGGGTGCATCGGTATTCACAGCCGCAATCCGCCGACGGGGCAGGGCGGCGAATGCAGAATCAAGCGTTGACCATCGCGTTGAATTGGGGGCAACGCTGGTTGTCGTCGGCTCCGGTGATTGTCGGTGACTCCGTCGTTTTCACGCCGCAAGAAATCGTGGAAGAGCCGGGGAATATCGCACGAGTGATTTGCTTGGGTCTGCATGACGGACGGAGTCGTTGGAGCAAGCCGAAGGCGAGTCATTGGCTCGCCTTGAATGGAGTGGCGGACGGCAAGGTGCTGCTGGTAGGGCACAATCAATTGGTGGCGTTGTCGTTGGCGGATGGGAAAGACTTGTGGAATGTCTCCGTGGCTCAAGGTGACGGAATTCTGTCTGGCTTGGGGAGCATCGCGGGGGATCAGTGGCATCTGCCGTTAAGCAGCGGGCAGTTGTGGACGATCGCGTTGAAAGATGGCTCGCTGGTTGCAAAACAATGGGGACCGCCGAAAACGATGCTGGGAAATCTGGCGTTGTATCGCGGAAGTTTGATCTCGGTTCATGCGACGGGGATGTCTTGTTTTGAACAACGGGAGTCGATCGCGGCGCAGATTCAGGAACTCAAAAAGCCTGATCCGACTGCTCCGCAAGCATTGATGACTGAGGCGTCGATCTTGTTGCGCTCGCGAGATTCCGACGGAGCGTGGAATGCGTTGAAGCAAATTCGCGAAGAGCCTATGCCGCTGGAACTGCGGGCTCGTTATCGCGATGTCTGCCGTGAAGTGCTGACGATGGTGATTCAGTTTCGCCCGGAAGCGCACTCGGACGAGCTTTCGCAACTGGAGCGACTGATTGACTCACCGGTTGATCGTTTGGCTTGGCAGCGTCTCAAATTGACCGAGCTGCGCGGCCGTAACGAACTGGCAGCGGCGTTGAGTTTGTTGTTGGAGATGGCTCGCGGCGATTTGGATCAGACGATGCTCGTGCCGACTGCTCCGGAACGTTCGGTGCGATTGTTGGCGTGGCTGTCGGGACAGCTTACAGAGTTGTGGACGGCGATGTCGCTCGACGTTCGAGCGGCGGTTGAGCCGCAGATCGTGGCAGAGGTCAAACGTCTGAGCGACGAGTCGCACGAGTCACGCCAACGCGCACTCCTGCTGTTTGGGTTTCATCCAGTGACGAAGGAGTTGCGATGGCGAGAGATCGACGCGCTTGTTGTCGAGAAAGATTTTTCGCGGGCGGAGTTGGCGCTGTTGCGAGTGACGGAGTCGGATGACTCGCGCGAAGTAGCTCGTGCTTGGCAACGTTTGATCGTGTTGTATTTGGCTCGCGAGCTGAATGAGGACGCAGCGATTGCGGCTCAGAAATTGAAGTTGATGGGCGATGTCAGACTTCCAGATGAAACAGCGGCCGTCAAATTTGTAGAGCAGGAGATCGCGGCGGGAAGGCTCGTGTCACGCGAGACGTCCGCAGTATCTGCACCTGATTGGGGCTCGTTGAAGTTTCGGATGGACCGAGCGCTGGCGACGCAGAATCTGACGGAGGCTCAAGAGTGCTCGGTGTCGGATTCGAGTTGGCCGTTCTTCATGACGGAGCGGTGGCAATATCAAGCGGCTCGAACCGGCATGGCGACGCAGCGGTTGATCGTTTCGGGAAACGAGAAGCAACGCTCGCTTTGGTCGTTACCGTTACGACAAAAACCGACATCGCCGTTCGGCGGAGGTGTCGCGATTCGCACGGTAGGCCACGAAATGTTGGTCTTTCACGGTGAGGTCTTTCACATGCTCGCGCCGATTGATCGGCGAGTACTGTGGACTCGACCGACGGAATCGCGTGCGAACTATTTCGATCCGCAACAAGCGGTGCGCCGAGTTCCGCAGCCGATGCTGATGACTCATGAATTCGCCACTCGCGCGGCGGATCTGTTGGAAGAGGCTCAGCGGAATGGGCTGCTGACGCTCTGCTCGACGGAGTTGGTCGCGTATCGCGGTCGGCGGTCACTCACCGTTGTGGATGCGGCGACGGGCGAATGGCGTTGGGAGTTACGCGATGTCCCGAATGACACGCGATTTCAAGTGACACGCGATTTGATATTTTTATCCTCGGCGAAATGGCCGAATGGTCTGCTGCTGCGATCGCGAGACGGGAGCGAACTGCCGCTCGATGAAACGCTGCGCACGAATTTTCAAAACTCGAAAATGGCGCTGGGAGCCGATTTAGTTTTGGTCTCGCGCACGAATCAAGACAACAAGGCGGAAGTGATCGTCGAACGTTGGAACCCGTCGCGTCGAGCTTCGATTTGGAAACAACGCTTCGCGGTGACGGATCAGTTTACGTGGCTCGACGTGCAAACGCTGATCACGCTGAGCGTTGATCACAGTTTGAATGTGACCGATCTCGACACGGGTGAACGTCGCACGCTGGGGACAGTGAAGGCGGGCGATTCGATCAGTCGAAATTTGAAGCGATATGTCATCGCCGATCGCGATCGCGTGTTTCTGATCGTCGCAGCAGAACAACAAAACGCGAACAACGACAACTTGTCGATCCCTGCCAACGGAACGATCTATGCGTTTGAGCGTCACGCTGGTGGCGAGTTGTGGCAGCAAAAAGTCGAGAACCAGAATCTGGTCATCCAGCAATTCGCCGCGTCACCGGTGTTGTTCTTTTCTTCCCGGCGTGCTGATCAGCGACAACGTCCTTTCGGTCAGATCAACCAATTCAATCAGTTCAACCAACTGGTCACGTCCAACTTGTTGTTGCTCGATAAGAAGACCGGCCGCAAAGTGTTTGAAGAGGCGTTTCCGAATCCGTATGGCAACTATCGCGGCATGAACTTGAATTTAGCCGAACGATATTGGGAACTGCTGACGTACAACGACCGTGTGCGGATCGTTGGCGAAGAAAAGTAGTATGGCGGAGCCGTATTGTGGCACGACGCTCCGCGTCGTGAATCGCGACGCGGAGCATCGCGCCACACTGTTGCACGCGAGCCGCGTGCGCCACGGGAAACAATGGGAATTCCGACTTCATGCGACTTCTTTCTGCGTTCGCTCCGCTCGTCACGGCGATTCTGTTGTCTGTTCTGTTTTGGTCGAAGCTGTGGACCGGGGGAGGTTTCATCGGCGGCGATATCTACACCTACTTCCTGCCGCAAAAAGTGTGGTATGCCGACCGACTGCAAGCGGACGAGTTCCCGCTGTGGAACTCGCTGGCTGGGCACGGCTATCCGTTGGTGGGTGAGAGTCAGACGGGAGCGTTTTATCCGTCGAATGTGGTGCTGTATCGGCTCTTCGATGCAAACCTGGCTTACAACTTCAGCCACTTGGCGCATTACATCGCGACGTTTGTGGTGGCGTATTGGCTGGCTCGTCGGTTGCGGTTGTCGATGCTGAGCAGCCTGCTGGCGACGTTGGTTTACACGTATGGCTGGTTTCCGCCGCGAGCGAGCTTGGAATGGGCCATCATCGGCGGTCTGTATTTTGTATGGGGCCTGTGGTGCGCAGAGTCGTTTCTGCAAGAGGGACGGCGACGATACCTATTGTTATTGAGCGCGGGACTCGGCCTGCATCTGCTCGCAGGGCATTTCAACTTGGCTTGGGTGACGTTGCTGACGTTGGCCGTGTACGTGCCGGCTCGGTTGTGGTTCGCGACAGAACTGGTGGCCGAATCGGTGCTTGCTCGCAAGCCGCGCATGTTGGCTTGGTTCGCAGGAAGTGTGTGCTGGGGATTTTTGCTCGCGGCAGTGCAGTTGTGGCCGACGTGGGAATTGAAGCAAGTCAGTCAACGACTCACGCCAGACATGGGCTTTGGTCATATCCCGCCGTTGTACTTGTCGCAGATGTTTCTGCCGTGGATGTGGTACGCCCCCGACGTCGATACCGACAAAGCCATTCAAGCTCTGCGAGCGTTCTCGATCGACTCAGCCACGAACAAAACGGAGGCTCACCTTTACGTCGGCTTGATGCCCTGGTTGCTGTTGTTCGCAGCGGCGGTCATGCGGCGGTTTCGTGAGTCATCGACTCGACGAATCTGGTGGCTCTGGGCGTTGCTGTGTGGCCTCATGGTCTTGCTGACGACGGGAGCTTGCTTGCCGGTGATTCGATATCTGCCCGGCTTCAATTTCTTTTCGGGCTTGGGGCGTTACGGATTGGTAGCCTCATTGAGCTTGGCATTGTTGTCGGCTGCAGCGATGGATTTCGTCATGACCGCGATTCGTCATGCGGCAGTGAAGAAAGTCGTCTTCGCGATTCTGTTTGGGCTAGGCGTGTTTGATTTGTGGATTGTCGGGCAGTGGGTCACAAACGCCGTTCCGCTCAACACGCCGCCGATTGCAAACCGCTCGCAAAGTGAAATCCGCCGAGCACTCGCTGCCGCTCCTCAACCAGTGAGGCTGTTCGCGCCCGGTCCAAACTTGCCGACGTTGACCGGCTTTTCGGCCGCCCCACAGTACCTGGGCCTCGCGCCGCGCGAATACTTCGACCCCGATCTGATCATGCCGGATGAGGCTGCCGATCCGCAGTCGATCGCGGCTCAAGTGGCGTGGTTGCGAAAGGCCGGAGTCACGCACTTGCTGCGCTTCGAGCCGCTGAACTCAGCGCGTTGGCCAGTGCAATTGGTCTGGCGCGGCTATGACCCATTGCTCCATCCCGCTTGGGGCCGCTCGCCGAACGAGCCGTTGTGGCTGTACCAACTCAATGACGCTCCCGGCCGAGTGCGCTTCGTCAACTCGCCTGCCGATGCGATAGTCAGTGTCACCGACTACCGCGCGAATCAAGTCACACTGCGAGCCACCTCAACGAACGGCGGCGAAGTCATCCTGACCGATCTGTTCTATCCCGGTTGGGAAGTCACGATCGACGGCCAACCGAGTGACGCTCATCGCGCCGAGGGAATGTATCGCGGCGTCACCGTTCCGGCGGGCGAGCATTTGATCGTGTGGAACTTTCGCCCGAAAACGCTGATACACGGGATGATTGTCAGCGTAGTCGCTGGCATAATGTGGGCGCTGTTAGCTGGCTACGCTGGTTGTTCTCGAACCGACAAAACGGATCGAACGCGAACGGAGAAGATCGAATGTCCGAAACGCTAATCGCTCCGCCGCTGGTCATCTGGGGCGGCGAGTTCGGCTTCAACGCGACCACCGACAAAGTCCACGTCCACGACCTGCACGCCACGATCCCGCACCTGCTCGACTTCGACCACACCAAGCTGACCTACCGCTTCCAAGGCTGCGATTTTCATTTGACCGACGTGCATGGCAATGTGGTGACGAAACTGTTGGCGTGAAGCACAAGTAAATTGCAACGAATCAAAAGTACTTCCGAGGTGTCTTATGAGATTGATTTGTGCAATCGTACTCCTCGCAATCTGCGGATGCTCGGAGCCCAAATTGTCAGGTGATTCTGACGAAGCAACGACCTCAAATCATCCCAGCGATACCGCACTCCCAACAGCGAATCAAACGGTCGATCATTCGGAGGCCAAGAACGTAGCCGTTGTCCTAGTTCGTGAGATGAATCAAGCAACGTTAGATGGCAATTACTCACGAATAGCTGAGCTCACACATCCCGCTCTTGTGAAAGCGGTCGGTGGTCAGGCTGCCATGATTGCTATGATAGAGCGAGGAAATGACAAGTTGACTGCAGTTGGGATAAAAATTCGAGGAGCGGCAATCGGTGATCCTGGTAGAATTGTCGCAAGTGGTTCTGAGTGGTTTCTTGTCGTTCCATTTGTGTTGGAAATGAAGGTTCCGAATGGGAAGTTGTTCGGACGTACTTTCGTCATTGGAGTGTCGATTGATCGCGGTGCGACATGGCGTTTTTTAAACGGAGATGTTGAGCCTCAGGCGTTGAAACAACTGCTTCCGAACCTCCCGGAACAATTGCGTCTTCCCGCTCGAGAAAAACCAATCGTCTACCCTGAATGACATCGTGATCGCCAACCGTCGATGTCTGCTCTAAGCCGCCGGCTAGAGCGTTTCCATCGGAGGTCTAGCGCGATCTTGGTAAGCCCGGTAGATTAGGGGTCATCTTAAGGAGGAGGTTTCATGGATCCCTACAGCACAGATCTTCGCGGCGAGGTGCTTGCTGCATGCGATGCGAACGAAGGTACCCGTGTCGTCGCGGTTCGTTTCCAGGTTTCTGAATCGTGGGTACGGCGAATCAAACAACAACGTCGTGAGACGGGTCAGGTCGCGCCGAAAACAGCGGCCCCGCGACAACCGAAATGGCACGCATGGGCGGATTGGTTGGTGGCGAAGATCACCGCTCGGCCTGACATTTATCTGCGCGAACTGCAAGCCGAGTTGAAGCAAGATCGTGACGAAGAAGTTTGTCTGATGACGATCTGCAGCGCCTGTCGAGCGCTCGATCAATCGCGAAAAAAAAGACGCTGATTGCCCAAGAGCAAGATCGTCCTGATGTGGCCCAGAAGCGGACTCAGTGGCGTGCTTCTCAGGAGCAAATCGACCCCGCCAAAATCGTGTTCATCGATGAAACGTGGGCCAAAACCAATATGACGCGTCGTTATGGCCGTTCTCTTCTGGGCACGCGGTTGGTGGAAAAAACTCCTTGTGGCCGCTGGCAAACCACCACGTTCCTCGGTGC
>JAYUFI010000202.1:0-17630 GCA_043738805.1 Planctomycetaceae bacterium
GGCGTTGGCAAGCTATCGGCTCGTCACGCGGAGCGATGACGGCTACGTAGATTCTCGTCACAAAAACATGGCTTTCGGTTTTAACTCTGTAAGAAACGACATGACCGACTTCCTCCAACTCGGCGGCAAACGCATCGTTCTGTTTGGCATGGCCAATCGAAAGAGTGTTGCCGCGCACATTGGTAACGTTCTCTCGGAAGCGGGTGCTCAAGTCATTCACGTCGTGCGGAGCGAGTCGCGGCGGGAGCAGATTCGCAAATTGGTGGGCGATGTTCCCGTTCATGTCTGCGACGTCGAGCATCAAGAGCAGATCGACCGCGTGCGTGATGAGATCACCGCGCAGTATGGAGCGATTCAAGGAGTCGTACATTCGATCGCGTTCGCGGATTACTCTGCGGGCTGGCTGCCGTTTCACGAGACGCCGCGTCGAGCGTTTTTGCAGGCGGTTGATGTGTCGTGTTTCTCATTCATCGCGATCGCGAATGCGTTTCGCGATTTGCTCGATCGCGAGCAAGGGAGCATGGTGACGGTGTCGATCTCGACGACTCGCATGGCTGCCGAGAATTACGGCTACATGGCTCCTGTCAAAGCGGCGCTCGATTCGTCGGTTTGTTTTTTGGCGAAGTCGTTCTCGAAGTTTTCGTCCATTCGATTCAACTCCGTCTGTCCGGGGTTGTTGAAAACATCGGCATCAGCGGGGATTCCTGGTTACGTCGATAGTTATTTGCACGCCGAGAAGGCGACGCTCCGCAAGCGAGCCGTGCAAACGAACGAGGTCGCGAACGCGGTCGCGTTTCTGCTGAGCCCACGATCGTCGGGGATCAACGCGCAAGGGTTGGTGATCGACGCGGGAATGTCGATTAACTACTTCGACGATGAGCTGGTGCGACCGGTGTAGTCGCGCGGTCGCCGGGATGTCATTCGGTGCAAAGTCACTCCTGTCCTTCCCGCGATACGCGGCCTATACTGTCGGCCGTCAAAAACTACTTCGAGAAGCACATCGTTCAACATCATGCCTGAATCTTTGCGAGGCCACTTTCTGATCTCTGCCAAGCATCTGCGCGACCCGAATTTCTTCAAGACGGTCGTGTTTTTGTTGGAGCACAATCAGCACGGAGCGATGGGCTTGGTGGTCAATCGACCGTCATCGGTGACGGTGACGCAGGTCTTGTCCGACCACTTTGAACTTCCCGAAACTGGCGAGGTCGTGTTCATGGGGGGGCCAGTCGAACCGGGAAACCTCTTCATTTTGCACAACGCTGAGGAACTCGATTTCTCCGAAGAGCCGCCGCTCGATGGCGTGTTTGTCGGTTGCACGAAAGAAGTGTTTCAGTCGGTCGTCGAAGCGGTCTCCGAAGGTGACGAGCGGGCGCGCTTTCGAGTCTTCTCCGGCTGCGCGGGGTGGTCATCCAAGCAACTCGAAGGCGAGATCAATCGGGGTGATTGGCTCATCCACGATGCGCGGCCAGAGCATGTGTTTCAAAAAGACCCGTATGAATTGTGGGACGCGCTGACTCGCAATTACCAAATGGCTCATCGCATTCTGCCGCAACGGACTGAGCATCCGGAATGGAATTGAGCGGCGGTCGCAGCGAAAGGACTCAGCGACAATGACGTTGATCACGTTGATTGATCCGACGACGAAATCTTCGGCACGCATTGCTCCGGAGTTCGGCTTCAATTGCTTTGAGTTCATCGCGCGTGTTCGCGATTGGTCGGTCAACGTCTTGGACGCCGCTCCGGATTTTCCCAACAGCACGTTGCGACCAAGCGGGCATGGCATCCCGTTGCTGTTTCCGTTTCCGAACCGCATTCGAGCCGGCCGATATTCTTGGGACGGCGATGAGTACGTCATCGCCGCCGAGACTGGGCGGCACGATGCCAACGGAAATGCGATTCACGGCTTTTGTATCGACCGATCATGGCGAGTGATCGACTCAGGGGACCGATTCGTTGTCGGGCAGTTTCAGTTGTCAGTCGATGCTCCGGAGCGCCGGCAACTTTGGCCTGCCGATTTCGTCATCGAAGTCCGTTACGAATTGCGCGGCAGCACGCTGCGCTCGGACATCCGCATTCACAATCCGGACTCGGTGCCGTTGCCGTGGGGATTCGGAACGCATCCATACTTTCGACTGCCGCTTGACCCGCAAAGCAAATCGGCGCGTTGCTTGATCCAAGTTCCCGCTGACAGCGAGTGGGTCTTGAAAGATTGCCTGCCGAACGGCGCTCGGCGACCAGTTTCACGCAACAAGGATTTGCGAGAAGGGGAATACTTTGACGTGTTGAAACTAGATGACGTGCTAACGGACATCGAATCCTCGCACGGTGTCATCGAGACCGCAATCATCGACGAGTCTGCCGGGCTGCAAGTGACTCAACGCTTTGATTCGTCTTTTCGAGAGATCGTCGTCTTCACGCCGCCCCAGCGCGAATGCGTCTGTATCGAGCCTTACACGTGCGTGACCGACGCGATCAACTTACAGAGTCAGGGAGTCGATGCCGGCCTCCGAGTTCTGCCGCCGGGGGCGAGTGCTCACTTGTGGTTTGAGATTTTCGTAGGCACGCTGTTGTGCTGAAGAGGAAGTACGTAGCCGTCACGCTCCGCGTGACGAGCCGACTGTCTCGTGGCTCAGTTTACAAATGACCGACCAAGTCGAGCGAGACTCGGCTCATCACGCGGAGCGTGATGGCTACGTAAAGAAGCCCGTCATGTGTCGAGATGCCATCATGAATCGAGTCACGCTCATCGGAAGACTGCCGTTGCTCTGGCTCGTGCTCTGTTTGTTGGCGATATGCGGACGAGCGTCGGCACAGACCTACGAAACGCGCGAACCGAATCACGGCCTTCAGCAGCGGTTGCTCGACCGGCTGACGCAATTCGATCGTGAGGCGAAGCGGTTGTTGAAGCAATGGCCGCAGCCGATCCCGCCAGACCCGGCGAATCGCAAGCTGTTGATCACGCTTGAAACGCCGGTATTGACGACCTTCTATTTGAAATCAACGACCGGTCAATTTGCGGATCAGCGAGTGTTCGTGGCCAAGCTCACGCTCACAAATCTGACGCTCGATCCTAAGACGATTGAGCCTGCACAGATCACACTCGATGCGGATGGCGTTCGCTTGAAGAACGGTGATCTAGACAAATCCCTTCAGAAAAGCGGCGTGCAGATCGAGCAGCAGTTTCAACTCTTTGCACAACTCAAGCCGCCCTCGCTCACGTTGCCGCCGGGTTGGACCAAGTCAACGTGGATCGTGTTTGGCGGACTGCCGCGCGGGCAACAAATTCCGCAGTTGAGGCTGTTGGTCGATAGTGGCGACAAGCCGACGGAGTTCGACATCAATGCTTGGGCGACGGAGAAGTTGGCACTCACGTCAACACGCCTGGGACCGCGTAGTTGCTTGGCTGTGCTGACGATTTCCGGCGAACTGAATTCGGTGACAGTCGGAGCATTCCTCGAAGAGTTGGACCGACTGGCGATGCAGAAGGTCTCGCGTATCGTAGTCCGCTGGAAGTCCGGAACGCCGCCGCTCGATGCGCTCGTCTTCAATTGGTTGACGCAAGCGGTTCAGTCGCTCGGACGAAACGAGAATTACTCGCCCTACAATCAATTTCCTCAATTGCCAAATTCGTTCAGCGAGTTTCGGTTGGCGGAGTTGCCCGGCTTAAACCAAGCCACCGTTTCAAGTGCTGACGGTGCTCGCGGTGAACGAGGATTGTCTTCTGCAGCAGCGAGCGTTTCGTGCATTCATCGCACGATGTCCGAAGCGGTCATCGCCGCGTTGCGCACGATGTATGAAGTGCTGCCGCAGCATGAGTTGCTTGTCGAACTGCGTCACGGAGACACGCTGCTGCGCTGTGCCGCACTGACCAGTGCGGGGACACGACTGAAGGCCGACGATTTGCCGTTGTTGTTGGAGCTGACCGAAGACGCAGACATTGCGGTTCAACTTGCAGCCGTGCAGACGTTGCGGTACTTCGGAGATCGAGCGGCAATCGACAAGTTGTTGCAATTGGCTCGAAAGCATGATGAGCCGTTGACCTCGCCAGCGTTGGAAAGCCTCGCCGCGTCACGCTATGCCGACGCTCACATCGCACTGCTGCGACTGTTCGAGGATGAGCCGCTCGAAGCACGCAAGACGATCGTCAAAGTCATGGCTCAGAACCCGCGACCGCTGTGGTCCGAAGCGATTTACAAGTCCGCGCGCGATCCGCAATCAGGACTCGGTCGTGAGGGCCTGCAAGCGCTCGTCCGCATCGGACATCCGAAGTTGCCGGAGTTGCTCAAAGAGTCGCTCGCATCTTCCGACGTGGCCTTGCGCGACGCGGCTTATCAAGAACTCGCTCAGCGCAACGATCCCGTGAGCGAGACGATTGTGCGAAAGTTCACACTGCAACAACTAGAACTCACACCGCCGACAGCGTCGATGTTGATGTTCCTCAACAAAACCAAAGATCAATCGGCAGTGCCGTTGTTGCTGTCGCATTTGCAGAACAAGGACGCTGACCACTCGGCACTGATCAATACGCTGGCTCAGATCGGCGATCAGAACGTGGCCGAGATTCTCGCCGAGCATTACCCGCGTTTGAAATTGGCGGATCAAGTGGCGGTGCTGGCGCTGTTGGGTCAATTGCGGTCGCCGCTGTTGTTGAAGGTGGCCGCATTGGCGTTAGAGTCGTCCGACCCAGCGGTGGTGAATACGGCCTGTCAGTGGTTGCCAAGCGACGGCAGTCTGGCTGCAGTCGATCTCTTGGTTCACGCTTTGGACAAGGCGACTCAACAGACAACGATCATTTACGTGGCGAACGCCTTGGGTCAGACGGCGACTCCGGAAGCTCGCAAAGCACTGCGTCGAGCCCGAACTTCGAGCGATCCGCAGAAGCAAATCTACGCGCGCACGGCGTTGCAAAGTTTGCTTGCGCGATCGCCCGCAATGCCGTTCGTGATTCAAGCGAGAGGACTTGAGCAACAGGGCAACACCGAGACCGCGCTCGAACTGTTTGAGACAGCCATTAAACTCGATCCCGAATTGCCGGAGGCTTACATCTCGCGCGCGAACATGTTGATCAAGCAAAACAAATTTACCGAAGCTCAAAAGGATTTTGAGAAGGCACTGTCGCTCGACGACTTCAGCAGCGAAGCGGTTACGGGTGTCGGCATCACACTGGCCATCGCGGGCCGGTTCGAGGAAGGGATCAAACTGCTGGAAGAGAACCGCGCGAAATTTCCGAACGACAACTTGTTTCTCTACAACGCCGCCTGTGTCTACGGCCGCGCCGCCGAAGCAGTGCTGAAGAATGAAAAGCTCGAGGATCGACACAAGAAGCTCGCCGAGTTCCAAAGCAAAGCGATCGTTGATTTGCGAGATTCCATCAAGGCGGGTTTCGATGAATTCGACTGGATGAAGAAAGACCCGGACCTCAACTCCCTGCACGAATTGCCAGAGTTCAAAGAACTCACGAAGTGATTGGCGAAACCGCAAATACGTAGCCATTATCGCTCGTGGAGATCGACGTTTCTTGACGAGTGAAACGAGCCGGATTGAAGGCCTGGCCAAAACTGTTTCAGAACCTTCGCAGCACTCGCGAAACGGAATTGGCCGAAATCTATCCGCTTCACGTCGTCACCGCGTGGCTCGGCAACAGTCAGTTGATCGCCGCGAAACATTATCTCCAAGTCACAGACGCGCACTTTGACAAGGCGGCGCAGAATGCGGCGCAGCAACCAGCCGTTTCGCCTCGCAACGAAACGCATCTCGGCCACGAGGGTCTTCGTTTTGCCAAGACATGCCACTCGTTGCGAGACCATTCTATCTGTGCAGTAGCCGAAGCGGGAATCGAACCCGCACGCCCCTTTCGGGACCCAGGATTTTAAGTCCTGTGCGTCTGCCTATTTCGCCATTCGGCCGGATGAGCAGTGAATGCTAACGGTGCATCAAGAAGGTGCCAACAGACGACTTCATTCAGAAAACTCGCTCGAACGTCGGTCATCTCGATTGTGAAGGGCGATTTTTGGGATGGCCAGTTCACGATCGCAAAAGGCTTGGCGAGCGAAAGGCGAGGTCACTATATTTCCCCCCGCTTTACGGTGCAGAGTTTTCGTCGCGGGCCAGTTTGCACGTTGTCATTTTTGCTTCGCTGCGACATTCGAGGTGTCATGGGCAGTTCATCTTCGGGCAAATTGGCGGTGGGCTCGCGAGTGCGAGTAAGAGAGGGCGTGGCGTCGCCAGACTTTCCCGAAGTCTCGTTTGCTGGCTGGGCCGCAGCCGTCGTTGAGCTGAGCGGCAAAAAGCCGAATCAGAAATTCATTCTGGAATTCGATGACGCAGTCGTTGCGGCGATGCCGCCTGATTACCTCAAGAAGTGTGAAGAGCAGCATCTGCTCTACACGATGGCCTGCCTGACCGGCGATCAAATTGAAGCGGTGTAAGAAGCGCTCGCTCTCTGATTACAGACTCTTTGCCGTTCCTGCCGGATGTGCGACAACGCTGGTTGAGCCCCCAAAAAGGAAACCCGGCTTCTTGGGGGAAGCCGGGTCGTGGGGAAGGATTCGATTTGGGTGGCCGGGCTGATGCCGAACACCGCGAGGGAGGGAGAGAGATTCTGAGGAACCGGAGGGAGGGAGGCGGGAGAGACGTGACCGGGGGTTGTTGCTTTCGAACGCTGAGGAGAGAGTTCAGCGAGTTCGAGGGCAGGGGGACTGTCTTTCGTAGCCCGGTTTTCCAAACCGGGTGTTTCACTTCGACCGGTTTAGAAAACCGGTCTACAGAATTGTTCTTGGACAAGTTCTTAATCAGCTTCCGCAACGGTGATTGTTGGAGTGATTCTTTGAGAGCGTTGGATCGGCTTTGCGGCATTGATTGCCGAGGTCGGACGCCAGCCGCCGATGCGGAGGGAATCGGGAGCTTTGGCGGCGATGAAGCGAATCATCCCTTGGGACGGATCACTCTTGTTGGCTCGGCTTGTGCCGTTGAACTCTTCATCCGCTGAACTGTTGCGTTCGAGCGCGGCTCCTTTGCCGGGATTCTCGTCGTTGCGTGAGTCGGAAGTTCGATCCTTGCCGGCTTCTCGTGCGGCAGATTGTTTCTTGGTGGCCGATTGAGCGTTGACCGGATCAGGTGTTGGAGCGAGGGCCGTGTTGGTCATCGTCGAACCGTAAGCCAGAGCGCTTCCTGCGGGAACCAGACGATACGTTGTCTGAGTTGTGGGGACCGACTTAACAACTGTCACCGGCTGCATGACGACGACTTCTTCGTCCACGTAATCGACCGTGTTGACGGCCACTTTGCGAGTTGATTGCACCGCGACAGTGCGATTGACGTTGTACGTCACCTGCTTTGTGCCTTGGATGGCAACTCGGCGCGTGCTTGGGATCTGTTGAGTCACCACTTGATTCTGGTACTCACGAGTCGCGTACTGTGCTGGTACGAAAGCCTGACGCATGGCGAAACCCATGCGGTTCATCTCGCCGACGAAACCTTGCCGGTTGTCGTACTGACACGGAGAAATCTTTTGATTGCAGTGCCACTTGGTGACCCATTGGCCGCAGTTGCGTTGCACGGTGCGGCACTCGGTGACGTCTTGGTAAGCGACCGTCGGCACGTTGATCGTTTTCGGTTCGCAGACTTGTTGGTATTCAGTGACCGGTTGATCGACATAGGTCGTACGTGTAATGGGCTTGCGAACCGTTTGTCGGACCTGTCGGTATTCGGTCACGGGGACTTGCCGCATGACGGTTTCTGTCACCGGCTGAGCCACCATCGCGGGAGCACAGGCCGGGGCATAAGCGACCGGAGCACATCCGCAAGAGTTGTTGTTGATCATCGCCGTGGGTGCGGCACCGCAGGCTCCGGTATTGCACCCACCATAAGAGACCGGCGAGTACATCGACGGTGTCGGCCCGCAGGCACACGGTGTGAACAGTCCGCGGAACGGAAACCACTGAGCCGAGGCTGTGTTGGCCGAAGCCAAACAGAGCAGGGCACCTAACGCCGGAGCGAATCGAGACAGCTTCACTGTCATGGCACCATCCTAAGTCGAGTGCGAGGTGGGACGAGTGAGATTGCCGGAAGACGTTTGCGACGAAGGCAGACGTCTTGTCGGAAGAACACAGCTTGTCGGAAGGAGACAGAACCGAATGTCTGAAGAGCACAGATCAGAAGAGGACGGAGAAGTGACGTAGCGATCAGTGAGTTGGCCATCACTTTTGAGCGGCCATTCGTACTGCTTGCTGCGTGAGGCGGGTGTGTATGAGAACTTAAAAAACGGGTCAAGACGGCTCGCACGAAATGCCGATGCACCTCCACCATTTTGTAAAACCAACAAAAAACGCCGGAGATTTGGGCATCTCCGGCGCTTTGGAAAGAATTGGGGGCGTCAAATGCGATGTCTTGTGGTGCGACGCTCCGCGTCTGTGAAGATTTTGTGGAGCACGTTTTCAACGTGCTCGAAACGGGCTGAATTGGCACGTTGAAAACGTGCCCCACGTCATTGATTCACCGACTTTCCACGTCGCAATTCACGACGCGGAGCGTCATGCCACACTTTTTCGGCTTCATTACCTTTATTTGTTTCGGATCGCCCACAGCGCATCGAAGCTGCGGAGATACAACGTGCTGTTGGCGATAACCGGCGAGGCGCTCATCGCTTCGCTGATTTCATTTTCGGCGAGCACTTCAAACGACTTGCCAGTCTTGATCACCGTGACGAGGCCGCCGCGCGCGGCCAAATAAATTTTGCCGTCGGCATACAACGGCGATGAGCGGTAGCGGTCGCTGTGAGCACGCTTGAGATAAATTTGCTCGCCCGATTTTTGGTCGAGGCAATGGACTTGGCCGTCCTGCATACAGAGATAAACAAGCCCTTCGTGAATCAGAGGTGACGGGACATCGGGAGTTTTCGCGTGTTTCCAGAGATGCAGGTCGTCGTTGTTGGTGATGTCCCCTTTGCCGTTCGGTTTGAGGGCTAACAACGGAGCCCCTTTTGCTGTCGGCACAATCACGATGCCGTTGCTCGTGACAGGTGAAGCCACGAAGCGGAGCGTGGCGTCGTACTTGGATTTCACGTTGAGATTGCCGCAGCGCCACAACTCGTGGCCGTCAGACAAATCGTGAGCCACGATGAAGTCAGCGCCGTGGCTCAGCAGGAATTTGCTCTGACCGTCGTCATACATCGTTGGCGAAGCGTAAGAGTGTTCGCATTCGGCGATCGCATCACTGGGCCGATCTTGCTTCCAGATTTCCTTTCCCGACAGCTTGTCCAAACAGACCACAACGGCCTCTCGCGTCTTCGCGTTTCCCTCGCCGTGAATGAGTTGCAAGTACAACTGATTGCCGTCGAGCAGCGGTGATGAGGTCATTCCAAATTGGATGCTGAACTTGCCGTAACGATCTTGTAGATCGAACTTCCAAACTTCTTTTCCCTCGACCGAGTAACAGCCCAAGACGCCGTTGGCCATCATCGACCAGACGTGCTCGCCGTCCGTGCTGGGCGAATTTGACGCAGAGTTTCCTTCATCACCGCGCACATCTTTGTTTCCAGACGACATCACTTGCCGCCACTTTTCTTTGCCGTCCGTTCCGACGCACATCAGCAACAAGTCCCCCGATGCTTTATCGACAGACGTCAGAAAAATTCGCTCGCCCCAAACAACCGGCGTCGCTCCACCCGGTCCGGGCAGAGGTAATCGCCATGCGATGTTCTCTGTCTTCGACCATTTCGTCGGCGTGTTCGTCTCGTTTGAAATGCCGTTGTGTTTCGCTCCGCGCCACTGCGGCCAGTTCTCGGCGCGAAGAGCATTTGCGTTTTCGAGGGGATTCAATCCAAGCATCGCCGTCAAAGCGATTCCAGCAAAACGAATCTTGAATAACGTCACCCACTTCATGTTGTCTGTTCCTTGCGAAAATGGTTTTCAAATTGAAGGCTGCAAAGTTGAGTGTTTGAAAGTAGACGAGTCACTCTGTGACTCGAAGGTTCTGGCCAACGGAGTGACCGGTCTACGTTGGAGAGGCGAGCAGTGTCCGAGGCCACCTGCGGAGCGTCAATCAATCGCACGAAGTCTTCTGATTGCCAATTTGTCAGCGCGCGGCTTAAGGTACTCGTGAATTTCTTGGGAGACAGAATCGCTATGACCATGGTGCAACTTTATTCGGACTCGGTCCACGTCCCGGTTTGGGTCAATGACTTGGAGTCGTTTCGCCAATGGATGCACTCCGACGAATCGCCGGAACAAACCGCTCTCTTCTTCCTGGCGGGTGAGGTTTGGATCGACATGAGCCAAGAACAGATTTTCTCACATGTCCGACTCAAGCAACGGTTTTATGAAGTGCTGGGACCATTGGGACGCCGGGAACGGCTCGGTGATTTTTTTCCTGATGGATTGTTGCTGACAAACGAGGAGGCCGACCTTTCTGGAAATCCTGATGGGACGTTCGTGTCCAAAAAAAGTATTCGTGACGGACGTGTTCGGCTCATCGAAGGAGCGGCTGACGGTTATGTGGAACTCGAAGGTTCGCCGGACATGGTGTTAGAAATCGTGAGTGATAGTTCGGTTGAGAAGGACACCGAATTCCTGCCGGACCTCTACTGGAAAGCGGGCATTCGCGAGTACTGGTCGGTGGATGCTCGCGGCGAGCGGATTGAATTTCAGATTCTGCGTCGCACGTCTCGCGGTTATGTGGCGACTCGTCCTGTTGGCGGTTGGCGAAAGTCCGCCGTCTTTGGGAAGTCATTTCAACTCACTCGCCAACTGGATGATTTGGGGCATCCCGAATTCACACTCGATGTGCGGTGATTCAACCTGTTTCCGGACTCCTGCCCTCTAAAATATTCGCCTCACTCAAAGGCCACTCATGCCCTACGCAGCTAGCCATTCTGTGCATCCCAATTTGACGTTCGCAGCGCGTGCTGTTTGCGAAGATGTTCGCAAACAACTCAACGGACAATCGCCGGATTTGACGTTTGTGTTTGTGTCTCACGATCACTCGGAAGAGTTTGAAGACCTGCCGAAGCTGATTCAGCAACAGCTTGGCTCGAAGGTGCTATTGGGTTGCGCCGGCGAGACCGTCGTTGGCGGTGGCGAAGAAATCGAAGAGGGACCAGCGGTCTCGTTGTGGGCGGCGATCTTGCCGGGTGCGGAACTCATTCCGTTTCGATTGGAGTTCGGTGAGACGCCCGACGGATTGATTTCGATCGGCTATCCCGAAGACTTGGCTGATCATGCTGCTGCGACGCGTGCGGTGTTCTTGCTCGGTGAGCCGTATTCCTCAGTTCCCGATTCAGTCATCAATCGTTTGGCGGATGAGTTGCCCGGCGTTCCGCTGTTCGGCGGTATGGCGAGCGGTGGCAGTCCTGGGGCGAATCGCGTGTTTCTCAACGAAGAGTGCATTGAAGACGGAGCGGTCGTGGTCGTAATGCGCGGCGGACCGACTGTTCGCTCGGTTGTCTCACAAGGCTGCCGCCCGGTCGGGCCGACGTTTGTCATCACGAAGTCGGAACGTAATATCGTGTTTGAACTCGGCGGCAAACCGACGATCGAGCGGCTGCAAGAATTCATGCCGAACTTGTCCGTTCGCGATCAGCAACTCGTGCAGAGTGGACTGCATTTGGGACTCGCGATGTCGGAGTTGAAGCCTTCGTTGCAACGCGGAGACTTCTTGATCGCGAACGTCATCGGTGCCGATCCGGAGATCGGAGCAATCGCGGTCGGCAACATGGTTCGCACTGGTCAGACGGTTCAATTCCACGTTCGCGATGCGGAGACTGCTGATGAGGAGTTGATCCATTTGCTCGAAGCGAGTCGTGGCGAGCGGACATCCGCGACTCGCGCCGCATTACTTTTCAGTTGCAATGGCCGAGGGACGCGGCTGTTTCCGAAGCCGCATCATGACGCAAGCACGATCCGACGATTGCTGGGCTCGATTCCGCTGGCAGGCTTCTTCGCTCAAGGAGAACTGGGGCCAGTTCACGGGAAGAATTACATCCACGGCTACACCGCCAGCATTGCCTGCTTTGAGTGATTTTTTTCTTCGTAGCCCGGTTTTCCAAACCGGGCAGCTCAATTCGACCGGTTTGAAAAACCGGTCTACGGAGTTGCCTCGCCTCAGTCCTTTACGTCGCGCACACGGCAAAGTTTTCTTGGCCGGTCGTTCGCATCAATCCAAGTGCAGTCGGCTGCCTGATGCCGCCGAAGCCATTCGACCGAATTGCCAAGATTGCCCCCCAATCGGGACGCCACTAGACTGCCCGACCTGACTTTACACCTAAGCGGATGTTTTTGTCGCGGAGCCTGTTTTGCGAGCCATCATCAGCGACATTCACGGTAATCTCGAAGCCCTCGACTCGGTCCTCGCGGACATCAAGTCGCAAGGGATCAAAGAGATTTATTGTCTCGGCGATATCGTCGGCTATGGGCCGAACCCGCGCGAGTGCATTGACCGAATCCGGAATTGCGACGTTGTCATTTTGGGCAACCACGACCAAGGGGCGTTGTTCGATCCCGAAGGTTTCAATGCCGGAGCCGAACGAGCGATCTTTTGGACGAGGCAACAGCTCGAAACGGGCGAGGGGGCCGAAGAACGCTGGGAGTTCCTCGGCGAGTTGCCGCGCATCCGCCGCGAGCCCAATCTGCTGTTCGTGCATGGGTCAGCGCGCAATCCACTCAACGAATACGTCTTCCCGGAAGACATCTACAACCAGCGAAAGATGGAGCGGATTTTTGGACTCGTCGAACGTTGGTGTTTCCAAGGTCACACGCACATCCCCGGCGTCTTCACCGAAGATCTGAATTTTCTGTCGCCTGAAGAGGTCAATTTTGAGTACCGGCTGACGAACCAGAAGCACCTCATCAACGTCGGCTCGGTCGGACAGCCGCGAAACGGTGTGCCCGATTCGTCCTACGTCATTCTTGATGGCGACAAGATCACTTACCGTCGCGTGAAGTACGACGTGGAAACGACGATCAAGAAGATCTACGACATTCCGGAACTCGATAATTTTCTCGGCGACCGGCTGCGTGACGGTCGCTAAGCGGGCCGTCCCTCGCTTCCAACGTGGGTCGTGAGTACAAGACTTCAGGTGCGTGTGACGCACCCTTTTGCTTTGAGATGATCTGACGAAACCGATGGTCTTGTCAGTCAGCAGCACGGGGCTCCAGCCCCCTGCAAATCGTGTATATCTCAGACGGCCCTGGAGAGCTGTCTCAATTTTCGGTGCGGCACTTCAGTGCCATAAAGTTGCCATGGACCAACAACGTCGATTTCAAGCCTTCTTCATCACCTCAATCATTTTGATCTTTGCCTGGATGAATTTTGGGCCGAAGTTTTTCCCCGGTTTCTTCCCTCCCATTGTGAAGAATCAAGCAGAGAAGCCGGGAGCCGTCAAAGAGAAAGACAAGGGCAGCAAAGAAGCTGACAAGGACAAGGTCGCCAAAACTACTTCGGATGGCGAGAAGGCAGACGGTGCCGCCTCTGAAGAAGCCAAGCTGCCCGAACACCCGACTCTCACTGTCTCAATAGGTTCGGAAGACCCGACGACCGGTTTTGGGTTAAAGGTCACGCTCAGCAGTGTTGGTGCGGGAATCGTGGCAGCCGAGTTGAACGACGAGCGTTACAAAGCGTTGAAGGGGCCGATGCCGAAGGCTCCCCCGCCTCATCTCAGCCTGCTGGGCAACAATCTCAAGGGCGATTTGCAGCCGCTCAAAAAATCGCCGCCAGTCACAGGCCACGTTTCCGTGGAAGAGATCGACAAGCGTTTGAAAAAGCTCGACGAAGAGGCGGACCTGCGACATGTCAATTGGGAGGTCGCCGAGACAGCGAAAGACGTCGATGCGAAAGGGGTCAACTCGGCAGTGACGTTCAGCTTCAAGACGCCGGACGGTCGTTGGGAGCTTCGCAAGAAATACGAATTGCAGCGTTGGTCGAAAGTGGATGCTCCGCGCGATGAAGACCCGGCGGGTTATCAACTTGCCGTGCAACTGACCTTCAAAAATTTGATGACGAAAGAGCAAACGCTCGCCTATGATTTGCAAGGCCCGATTGGTGTCCCGCTCGAAAATGCCGAGCACACGAGCAAATACCGCGATGTGAAATTCGGCTTCCGCGACGCGAATGGAAAGCTCACGACGAGCGCGCTCACGACCGCTGAGGTGGTCAAGGCGTTCGATAAGAACCAGCTTGAAGAACTGAAGCCGGGCGACCGGACGTTTCAATATGTCGGACTCGACACGCAGTACTTTGCGGCGCTCGTGCTGCCGCAAGACGCCGCCAACAAACAATCGAGCTACGTGGACTTCGCGAAGCCGCAAGTCGTTGAAAAGAACGTCGCGTTGCCCAACTGGAGCGAACTCAGTTTGCAAATTCGCTCGGTCGAAAATGTGATCCCGCCGGAATCGGAAATTCAGCACGCTTACAAGCTGTATCTCGGCCCGAAGCGAACTGCGTTGCTGGCTCCGCTTGATGCAACGAAGGCGATGGACTTCGGCTGGTTCGCCGTGATCAGCAACGGGATGTTGTGGATCATGAACGGCTTCCACGGGCTTGGATTGCCTTACGGTATCTGCATCATGTTGCTGACCGTGCTGGTTCGCAGTTGCATGTTTCCAATCAGTAAGAAGCAAGCCAACAACGCCAAAAAGATGAAAGAGTTGCAGCCGAAAATCGCCGAGCTGAAAACCAAGCATGGCGACGACAAGCAGAAGATCGCGCAAGGCCAAATGGAACTCTTCGCGCAACACGGTTTCAATCCTTTGGCGGGCTGTCTGCCTGTGTTTCTCCAATTGCCGATCTTTGTCGGGCTGTATCAAGCGTTGAGCAGTTCGGTCGATTTGCGTCGCGCACCGTTCTTGTGGTTCGACAACCTCGCCGCTCCAGATGCCTTGTTTCAACTCCCGATGGTGCTGCCGATCCTTGGCAACGAGTTCAACCTGCTGCCGATCATCACGACGAGTTTGTTCTTGGTTCAACAAAAGATGTTCATGCCACCGCCGACAGACGAGCAAACTCGGATGCAGGCGAAGATGTTTTTCTGGATGACATTGTTCATGGGCTTCATGTTCTACCACGTTCCGGCGGGGCTCTGCGTGTACTTCATCGCGTCGAGCCTCTGGAGCATGGGCGAACGTAAACTGCTCGACTACGGCAGCGGTTCTTCGACAGTTCTCATCACGCCGCCGCCAACAAAACCAAAGAACGGTGAGCCCCCAAAATCCCACGATGGTTTCTGGGGCAAGCTGGCCAATCGCCTCGAAGAAATGAGCGAAATGAAAGACGTCAACGGCATCCCCATTTCCGGTCAGCGTCGCCCGAAGGACAAAGACAAAAAGAAGTCGCGTTGGTAAGAAGTCGGAACCAGAATCCCCCAATGACTTCGAGTCCCACTGGGCGACTCAGCAAATCACAACACCCTTGGATTGAATCAGGAGAGCTGTCCCATGAACTCCCAAGATGCCATTAAGGTTTCGATCGACACCGCTAGCTTTGTCTCGCTGGGATACCTCGGTGACCTGACTGATCAAGAATTGCTGCACCGGCCGTGTGCTGGCTGCAACCACATCAACTGGCAACTGGGGCACCTTATTGTTTCCGAAAATGATTTGATCAACAAAGTCGCTCCAGGAGCAATGCCCACTTTACCAGCAGGTTTCGCCGCGAAGTACACGTCGGAAACCAGCGGCAACGACGATCCCAAGACGTTGGCCACGAAGGAAGAGTTGCTCAAACTCGTAGCCGAGCAACGCACAGCAACTCTGGCCGCGCTGGCGAAGTGTTCCGACGCCGGTCTCGATCAGCCCACCGGCGTCGATTATGCCGCGACGGTCGGAGCGATGTTCTCGCTGCAAGGGTGCCACTGGCTCATGCACGCCGGTCAGTGGGCCGTCATTCGTCGGCAACTCGGTCGCAAGCCGATGTTCTAAATCGTGTTGGCCGTTTCATGCCGCCCCGAACCCAGAGCTGCACGATTAAGAGCGTTTTGATCAGACGGTAAATCCCGAAGTACAGAGGCTCGGTCTACGCAAGGATGTCTTTCACGACTTGGCCATGCACGTCGGTCAGGCGGAAGTCGCGGCCGCTGTAGCGGTACGTCAGACGCTCGTGGTCGAGGCCCATCAGGTGCAGGATCGTGGCGTGGAGGTCGTGGACGTGGACCGGATTCTCGGCGGCCATGTTGCCGAATTGGTCGGTGTTGCCGTAAGCGAGTCCACCTTTCACACCGCCACCAGCGAGCCACATCGTGAAGCCTCGGCTGTGATGATCGCGCCCCTTCGCGCCCTGTGACCACGGGGTGCGGCCGAACTCGCCGCCCCAGACGATGAGCGTTTCCTCGAACAGGCCGCGGCTCTTCAGGTCTTTGATCAACGCGGCGATCGCCTGATCGCTTTGCTTGGCGTGATTGACGTGATTGTGGATGTCGCCGTGATCGTCCCAAGGCTGACCGCCGCCGTAGTAGATCTGCACCATGCGGACGCCGCGTTCGACCAAGCGCCGCGCGACGAGGCAGCCGTCGGCGAATTGGCCGGAGCCGTATAGCTCGCGAGTCGGCTGCGATTCGCGGTTCAAGTCGAACACCTCTTGAGCGGCGAATTGCAGGCGAAACGCCATCTCCAGCGATTCGATACGCGCGTCTAATTGATTGTCCGCCGCGCGAGTCTCGAAGTGTTCGCGATTCAAACTTTGCAACAAGTCCAATTGCCGCCGTTGCACTGCGGGAGGCAAGTACGAATTGTGTGCGTGTTGAATGACGCTCTGCGGATTCAGATTGCTGTTGTTGATGTGACAGCCTTGATAGATGCCCGGCAGAAAGCTGTTGCCCCACAATTGTGGCCCGACAACCGGCTTGCCCGGACAGAGCACGACGTAACCGGGGAGGTTTTGATTCTCGGTCCCCAAGCCATACGAGAGCCACGATCCCAAACTCGGCCGCGTTGGCTGCGAGTTCCCCGAGTTCATGATCAACAAACCCGGCTCATGGTTCGGGATGTTCGTGTGCATCGACTTAATCACGCAGATGTCGTCAATGACTCCCGCGACGTTGGGAAACAGTTCGCTGACATCGACGCCGTTCTCACCGTACTTGCGGAACTTGAACGGCGACGGAAACAACTTGCCGACGGTTCGCTGATAATCCTTGGCCAACTCTTCCGGCTTCTGTCCGGCGTATTGCTCGAGCGCCGGTTTGGGATCGAACGTATCAACGTGCGACGGGCCGCCGTTCATAAACAAGAAGATGACATGCTTCGCTCGCGGTGCGAAATGCGGAGCCTTCGGAGCCAACGGGCTGACGGCGTCCGAAGCCGCCAACGCATTGCTGACCAGCCCACCATCCGACATCACTCCCGCCAACCCCAGCAGCCCAAAGCCGCCTCCCATGGAAGCCAAAATCTGTCGGCGAGAAATTTCGTTTCGTTCAAACATGGAATGGCTCCATTCGGAAGGTGGGAGGCACGATGGCGGAACGACTTTTTAAGACGATATCGGCCAAGGGACAACACCGTCCGGGCCGGTTGACCGAGATTCTGCCGAATTCAGTGGCGGATCGCGGCGTCAGACTTGATAGCATCGTTGCCACCCGGAGTCTGAATTTAAGAAGTTGCACAGTTCAATTTGATTGACCGTTTCTCTGCGCTCTTCGTTCCTCT
>JAYUFI010000203.1:0-2518 GCA_043738805.1 Planctomycetaceae bacterium
TCCGTGGGATGCGCACTATTCCCTCACTCACGCACCTGTAGCGGCTGGTGTAGCGGAACTCGCAAGAGTTCCGATCTGAAGTCTTGCGACTTCCGCTACAGTTGCGTGAGAGGCGCACTAACTTTCGGAATGCGGATCACACGCGTCGCTCTTCGCAGAGCGAAAGACGACGTTTGTTTCTGCTCGCGATCAAATCATCACGTCCCACCAGCGGCATCTTCGCGGCCATGATCGTTATGAATTCCACGTTGTCACCCAGTGACAGCCCGGCCATGTCAACGATGGCCTGCGCCACGTCGTTGGCGTCCATGCGGGGCTCGACCATCGTCGTCCCGTTCGCCTGCGGAACACCGTCTTTCATGCGTTCGGTCATTTCTGTGGCGGCGTTTCCGATAGGCATTGATGCCTCCACAGCACAACGACGGCACGATCAGATCACCGTTGTCACAAAATTGTCACAGAACGGCCGAAGTCGCTACGGAAATGCAGCGAGCAGTAACGACAGATGGCTGGAAAAGGCTTGGTCGGTGAAGACGCCGTCGGGGAACTCGATGTTTTTGGGACTGTCGGTGCCAGCGCCTCCGTAGCGCACATCATGGCCGCCATCGCCGTTCAGGGTGTCGTTGCCATCTTCGCCGGAGAGGATGTCATCGCCGAGTCCACCGAAGAGCAAGTCGTTGCCGGTTCCGCCGAGGATCGTGTCGTTGCCGTCGGGAGTCGTGTCGCCCGCAGTCAGCTTGCTGCCGCCACTGATCGTGTCGTTGCCGGCTCCACCGAGCACGATGTCGTTGCCACCGCCCCCGATGATGGAATCATTGGAGACTCCACCGACAAGCAGATCGTCACCGGCACCGCCGAAGATCGAATTGGGACCGGTTCCTCCCAGAATCGTGTCGTTACCGTCACCGCCGATGAGCGTCGTGCGACCGGTGAATTGGCGGGCGTCGATACTGGAGTTCGTGTTCGCGGTCGTCAGTTGAGCGACTTCGACGGATAGCAGCGTGTCGTTGCCGTCGCCGCTGAGTGACGAATCGTTGAGCACGAACGCGTTCGCACCGGTGGCGATCACGACGTCCAATGTGCCTGCTCCGCCGTTGAGCGTGTCGTTGCCGGCTCGACCTTGGAGCGAGTCGTTGCCGTCGCCGCCATCCAGTGAGTCATTCCCGTCGGTTCCGATCAGCGAATCGGCACCGCCAGCACCCATCAAAGTGACTCCCGACTTTGTAAAACCGCTGGCATCAAGTGTGTTGTTGGATTTGCCGCCACTGAGGCTCGCACGTTCGATCTCGGTCAACGTGTCGGTCGTCATCGTCTTACCGGACGTTGTGACCAACGTGGTGTTGGTCAGTCGCAGATTGGCATCGACGGACTCGACGAGCGTGTCTGTTCCGTCTCCTCCCGCGAGCACGTCGGTTCCCGTATTGCCGGTCAACGTGTCATCACCCGCTTGACCATCGAGCGAGTCATTGGCGTTGCCGCCGATCAGAACATCGTTCCCGTCACCACCGATCAGAGTGACGGAAAACGTGACGCCAGTCGCGTCGATCACGTCGTTACCTGCGCTGCCGATGAGGGACGCGGACTCGAAGCCCGACAGAGTGGAGTTCGTCGTGACATTCGCGAACGTCACGGTCAGCAATTTGGTCGTGAACCGCGTCACGCCATGCACCGACACAATCAGTTTGTCGAGACCAGCTCCACCCGACAAAGCCTCGCTGCCATTACCAGCAGCCAACGTGTCGTCCCCAACACCACCCGTGAGCGTCGCGGAACCGCTGAAGCCGCTGGCATCCAAGCGAACACCCGATTTGGCCGTAGTGTTCACGCTGATGCGGTCGATCGAGACCAGTAGATCGGTTCCACTCGCAAGGCTGCTCGCTTGCGAATCGCTGATGGTCTGATCGCCTGCCGATGACTGCTTAATGAGATCGCTGCCGTTGCCTCCATCAAGCAGATCGTTCTGTGGAGAACCGATCAGCACATCGTCACCGTCGCCGCCGTGCAACGTCACCGGGCCGAGCGTGAACGCGGAAGCGTCAAATGCGTTGTTGTGACGGTCACCGAACAGCTCCGCCCGCTCGATGCTGACGAGCTTGTTGTTGCCATCACCCGCCAGCAGCGTGTTCGTCAGTCGGAAGGCTTTGGTGGTTGTACCGGTGACGGCGTCGTTACCGTCTCCACCATCGAGCACATCCTTGCCGACACCGCCATCCAGCACGTCGTCACCGAGGCCACCCAAGACGGAATCATTGCCCGCGCCGCCGCGGAGCGTGTCATTCTCGGCTCCGCCAATGAGTGTATCGTTGCCATCGCCACCTTCGATCGAATCGCGTTGAGCTCCCGACGTCAGGCGATCATTGCCCGCACCACCCAACAAGGTGATCCCGTAGTTCGCCACCGACGCATCAATCGTGTCGTTGCCATCGCCACCGTTGATCGTCAGCGAGCCGCGATCATTGGCAGAGACGCTTTGCACGGTGATCACATCGTTGCCGGCGTTGCCGTTGATTTGGAGCGA
>JAYUFI010000204.1:0-6633 GCA_043738805.1 Planctomycetaceae bacterium
TTTGGGCTTTGTCGCCGGAGCATCTTTCTTCACCGGAGCCGCGGCTTTGGCCGGAACAGGTTGCTCAGCAGGAGCGCTCGGCACAATCGTCGGCAGCGAGCGATTGGGGGCCGTCGGTTTGACGGAAGCAGGATTCTCTGTCGCGAGCGGCATGGGCGCGAAGAAATCTTTTCCATCACCGTTCCCTCCTTCGCCAATCTTGATGGCTGGTGGCTCGGAGCAACGTTGATCAATGATGTCAGCCGTCGGTGGCTGTGGCTCTTCGTAACTGTTGGAGTCTTCAGAATAATCGCGATCAGCGGCAACCCGATGCGTACTCTGAACGCGGTGAGTTCCCGGGACATGCCGACAACCCCAGACTGTCGTGAGCCCCAGCGTGGCGATAGCGAGCGGTGAACGAACGAAGCGGCTGAACCGAACAAACGGAGATTTCATATCGCAAGACTCCTGACGTGCGATACGCCGTGGGGCTGGCGGTCGCTACGAACCGAGATCTCGACTCAGCGCCGAGGAACGAATTCAAAGCGTTCTATCGGCGACAATCGACCGGAAATGACGGCGGTTCGGCTGATCGCAGTCGTAACAGGGCCAGGACTCGCGCAGTGTGCATCAAGCAACGAATGATGCCGAGATGCAGAGCGTTCATATCACGGAGACTGATCATGTCGGCACACTCATGCCGGGCTTACTCAACGTGTCTGCCATGCGTGCGGCATCTGTTACATCAGCCGAATCGGCTCGCGAAACCAGACGTGTCGCACACAAAAGTCCGAGCGTGACGATGCGCCTGATTGTTCAAGCGGTGCGTTGCCAAGTGGCTCGAAAACGTCCGCGAAAGGCATCACACAGCGCGGCAATCGTCGTGAGGTTCAGCGCGACAAACATCAGTTGTGCTCCGAACAAGGCCGATCGTTGACCCGCTCGCTGAAACAGCCAACCGGCGAACGCTGACAGATAGAACGTCACATGCAATGTCAGCAGCGCTCCGTAAACCGGTGCTGCCGATAACGCGACATTCGCGATCATCGCGATGCCGAGTAACAGCGGTGAAACCAAACGCGCCAGCTTGTGTGAGACGAATTCCAACCAAATGGGATTCCGCCACGGCAGCAACCAACTCGGATGATTGACCATCAACTGAGCCGCTCCCGCAATCGTGCGTCGTTTACGGATCGACTCTTTCGTTGTGGAATCGGATGGCAAGTCGTAGGCGATAGCGGCTGGCTCGAACAAACACCGAGTCCCCGCAGTTACGGCCTGCATGGGGATGACGACATCGTCCAAAATCGTCTGAGTTGGGATCGGTCGGAAGAGCGAACGTCGCAGTGCGTACAACGCACCGGTCGCTCCAGGGACGCTGCGGAAGCGGCCTTCGTGTTTGCGAATGAACTTCTCGTACTTCCAATAAATGCCGATGCCATGTGCGGCAGTCGTCGCGTTGCCAGCGACTTTGAAAACGAGTTCTCCCGAAACGACACCGACAGTTTCATCCGCGAAGTTTGCGGCAAGTTCAGCGATCGCTCGGCGGTCCAATTCTTGTCGAGCGTCCGTCAGCACAATGAGTTCGTTCGCACATTGCGGGATCGCCTCGTTGAGCACCGACGGCTTCCCGCGACGCTCCGCGAACGCGAGCAATCTGACTCGCGGCTCATTTAGGCTCGCGAGGACTTCTGCCGTGTTGTCGGTCGAACCGTCGGACGCAACGAGGATTTCTTGAATCAAGTGAGCGTCATCAGAACCAAGCACGCTCGCAATCTTCTGCGGCAAGCGAGTCGCTTCATTGAACGCGACGATGACGACTGAGAGCGGCGACGTGTTGACCTGCTTCTGCGTTCGCAGCGGCCTCAATCGCGACAGCACGAACACGATCGCCGGATAGCCGACGAAGATGTAAGCCACGCCGAAGATGCTGAGCCAAAACGTGAGTTGCCAGATTAGGTTGGGAGTCATGTTGGATGGCCGCCACTTCAGTCACATCAAATCAAAGTGCTCGTCAGTTCGCTCGCGTGAGGAATTGGTTGTTTCACGATTACCTCTCGGTGATCACCGCCGGCGCTTCGTCCTGTCACGGCATCGAACAGACCTGCCAGTTGCGCCGTCAGTTGTCGGCGTTCAAATTGATCCGCGTTTTGCAGACCGACAGGCAACGGCACGCCGAGTCGTTTGCGCTCGATCTCGTCACCGAGTCGTCGCGCGAGTCCGGCGACATCGCTCGGCGCATGGACGAAGCCGAGCGGGAAATCGCTCAACAGATCGGCCACTTCACCCGGCGGAGTGACGGCGAAGATCGGCTTGCGGACGGCCATGTATTCAAACAGTTTGCCGGGAACGACTCGCCCCGCATCGGGCAGATCGGCGAGCAACAGACAGAGTCCGTCAGACGTCTGCATCAGCTTCACCGCTTCGTCGTGATCGACATACGGCTGCCGAGTCACTCGACACGGCAAGCCGTTGAGTTGGTCGAGCAACTCATCCTGTGGCCCCGTCCGACGTCCGGCGAAATGCAGTTCCAAGCGAGCGGCCAGTTCTGGCGATTGCTCGCTGAGTAACTGCACCGCGCGCACGATCGGCTCCACGGTCGTCAGATTCCACAGCGTGCCGACATACGACAGCTTGTACGTCTCGCGATCTGCTCCCGCTTCGATCACCGGATCAAGCAACGGCGGCTTGTTTGAGGAATGCAGGTCGTCCGCGTCGTAGCCGTTATAGATGTGCGTCACGAGCGGACGAGTTCCCGCTTCGGCGGCGACTGTTCGCAGTGCGTCCGCGCTGTGCTGAGTTGTTGCCACGAGCGCGGCGGCTGAGCGAACCACTCGGCGCTGCATTCGACTTTGCAGCCAACGTGTGAAGTAACCTTGCTGACGGTTCTCAATACGCGTTGCTGATCCCCCACTCGTCGCGATAGTCGAGCACCAGCGGCAAACCAGTTCGCCGACTCAATTCCGCTCCGACCAACAACGACGAAAACGGCGGAGCGGTGACGAAGATCGCGTCGTGCTTTTCTTGCGACAGAATTCGTAAGCCCGCTTCGATCGCATGATGATTCCACAACACCTGCGGATCAGGTTGCAACAGCAGATTCACCGCGCCACGCAGAAAGCGTTTCACATACGCAGTGGCCGCACCGAGAATTCGTAGCATAGGCGGCTCGCCTGTGCTCCCTCTGCGATTCACTCCGTTTTCAAAGTCTTTAGAAGTGGCCAGCAGGCGAGCCGCCTGCTCTACGTTGCTGGCCGCACTCGCGTTTCCTGCTAAGAAACTGCGTTTGAACGCATAACCCGGCTCCAGCGTTCGCGCTCGGACGATCTTCGTCTGCGGCGGGACGTCGGCGAGTAACGACTCGTCGGTCAGCGGGACGGACGGGTTCTCCGTCGTGAGGACCGTCGCCTCCCAACCGAACTCCGGCAAGTACTTCACGAACTTCGTCACACGTTGCACACCGGCTCCACCGACAGGCGGGAAGACGTAGGCGACGATCAAGACTCGCTGCGTCGCTTTTGAATTTGAATTCGATTCCAACATGATGACTCCCGTCACACGGTGACGGCTTCGAGGGGATGTGAAACTTTGGCGTCAGCGACTTCCGGTCGGAATCGTTGCCGACAGATTCTCCGTGAGAGGCATTCCTGTTAGCACGACGCGCAAGCGAGTGGTCTCGGCTTGAACCACTTGCTTGCGCGTCGTGCTAACGTCGGACTCACCGCGCAGACGCCGCAACAACGAAACCAAATCATCTGCCGTGTCGCGCCAACTGCGGCACGGAAACAACTGCGCGGCGGCGAGATATTCGGGACGCAACGCGCGACCGATCGCACTCGCCATCGCAGCGGCATCGCGAATCGGAACCAGCTCCGCAAACGGCGGCCTGCCACGCGAATCAGTGATTTCACGTACGCTGCCGACATCGGTCGAAACAAACGGACGTCCGCACGAAACCGCTTCGCGCAACACGTTCGGCAAGCCTTCGGACCAACTCGACAGCACAACCAGGTCCGCCGCGCGATACCAATTCGGCAGTTCCGAATGCGACTTCGGCCCGATGAATCGGACGAAGTCATTCAGGCCGCGTCGATCAATGTCGCGTTGTACGGCGCTCCGTTCCGGCCCATCGCCGACGAGCAGCAGTTGCAACTTCGGAATCTTTTGCTGAGCCAAATCAAACGCTTCGATCAGCGTGTCGAGTCCCTTGAGGTCCACCATGCGTCCGACCCACAACAAGAACTTGCGGTCGTTCGGCAGCGACAACGCCTGCCGCGCGTCAGCCTGACTGCCCGGATGAAACAGTTCGTCATCGACCCCTTGATAGATCGTCGCCACGCGGCTCGGATCGGCTCCGAGATCAATCACCGACTGACGCAGTCCGTCGCTGACCGTCATCACAGCGGACGATTCGCGCAGCACTCGTTCAATCTTCGGACGCCGTCGTCGATCACGAGGTAACAGCAACACGTCCGAACCGCCAACGATCACCACGCTCGGAATGTTCGCCGCTTGAGCGACTCGCAAACCGACCTCGCCATCCGGATGTGCCCAATAACTGACGACCGCATTCGGCTGAAATTCATCGACGACCGCTCGCAAATGCCGACCGACCGACAACCACTGCCAGTCGCCGTAACGATGCCGAGCGATCCCCGGCGTGTAGAAGTAACTTGGATAAGTCGCCGTTAAGCCGGTTACTTCTCGCACCCAACCGTCCGCCGCAACTCGATCAGCCCGAGAACTGCGCGACCGCCACGCATCGACGAACGACCGCGGTGCGACGACTCGCACGTCATGCTCAATCGCCAGTGCCCGACACAATTCCAAATTGAACGTTCCCGCGACACGCGCGGTCCCGTGAGGAAAAGTCGAGCTGTAGAAAAGGATGCGCATGAGTGAGTCTGTCGTGGCGGTGAGCCTGTCGTTGGTTTGAATGCTGAGATTTATGAGAGTGATGAGAATTATGGGACCAAGAAGTGACACGCCGCTTCGGATTGCATCCGTCACATCAATCCCATGATTCCCATTAATCCCAGCAATACACGCACGTCGGCAAGCCGCCGTGCTCCTACATCAAACCGTATCGCCGCGTTCCAAAAGTTCTTCGTACAACGTCTCGTAACAGCCAATCATGTTGCGGATTTCAAAGTTCTCTTCGACGCGCTGTCGGCCCAGCAGCCCCATCAGCGTCCAGGAACCGCGATCGCCGCACATGTCGATCATCGCGCGAGCCAGCGCCAACGGATCGCCGTCGGGAACGAGTCGTCCCGTGCGGCCATCGAGCACCACTTCCGGATTCCCACCGACTGATGTCGTCACGATCGGCAATCCGACCGCCATTGCTTCGAGCAACGTCAGCGAAACTCCTTCGGTGCGAGTCGCCGAGACAAAGAAGCCGGCTTGTGTGAGTAGCTGCGCGACGTCGTGTCGTTCGCCGAGCAGTTCGATGTGATTGCTCAAATTGAATTCGCTGATCTTCTTTTCAATCGTCGCTCGCTCCGGTCCGTCGCCAACGATCTGCAAGCGGAAATCGGGAACGTGCGGAAGCACTTGCCGCACCGCTTCGATCAACGTCGGAAAGTCTTTTTCTTTCGACAGTCGAGCGACGCTGATCGCCGTCGGAATCAGCTTCGGCCCGACATACGTGAAACGATCCAGATTGATCCCGTTCCAAATCGCGATGATCTTTTCTCGCGAATGCAGATCATCCGCCTGACAGAGTTGAGCCGCATCGCGCGACACGCCGACGACCTGCCGCGTCAGTCGATTGGCAATGCGGAACTGCCACTTCGCCTTCCAACCTTTGCCGCAACCGCGACCATGTTGCGTATTCACAATCACAGGAATGCCTGCAAGCTTCGCCGCGAGTGCTCCGTAAAAATGAGCGTATGTGTTGTGCGTATGCACGACTTGAATCTGACCGGCTCGCAAGACGTTCGCCAATTCGACGATCGTCCGCAGCTTGCGAATCTTCACGCTCTCGTTGAGCACTCGCACGGAACAACCCGCCGCTCGAATGTCTTCCGCCGGCTGACCATCTCCCGACAAACCCACGAACTGCATCGTGAAACGCTCGTGATCATGGAACCGACTGAAATCGACGAGCAGCCGCTCAAGGCCACCGGTTTGCAAACTCATGCTGACATGACAAACACGAATGACGTCCGACGAGACTCCCTCAGCAATCGAACGATCAACGTCGCCGTGCGAACCAAGTAATGGTCGAAGAGTCTCAGGCATATTGGACATCTCAAGCAGTTTGTTGCTGACAGGGCCGCATCGTTTAACCGCACGCCGCAGGCACGCGCGTTTCAAAAAAAACACAATTCGCAAAACGAAAACGCGCGTGCCTGCGGCGTGCGGCTAAACGATCAAATCTGGCCGCCGAACTTTAGGTCACAATCTGAGCGATGTTGGCTCAAGCGCTGTCAGCCGACACGATTCCCCTGCCGTTACAATCGCGACGATCACAACAATCGACGCTATGCGATCGTAAAAAGTACGGCGGCACTGCTACGTAGCCATCACGCTCCGCATGACGAGCCGAGTGCTCACTCAACTCGTGAGGCAACAGCACGTGATTGAGCGACCGGCTCATCACGCGGAGCGTGATGGCTACGTAGATGAACAAGTCACGCGGTAGCCAATTCT
>JAYUFI010000205.1:0-17617 GCA_043738805.1 Planctomycetaceae bacterium
GAAATGGATCGCCAGAGGACTGTTGGCTCTGTTGATCCTGCTGCTGGTGGGCAACACGTCGTTCAGCGTTCTGCTGCTCGAACAGTCGGGCGAGTTCACGTCAGCACTCGCTTCCGAAGATTCTGACCGCTATTGGCGGTCGATCTACAAAACCGTCGGCATCATTGTCGCAGCTGCGCCGTTTTATGTTTTCTATTACTACGTCCGCGACAAGCTCGTCAATTTCTGGCGTCATTGGCTGACCAATAATTTCTTGGACACCTATTTTCGTAAAAACGCCTTCTACAAACTGGCGTTCAATGCGGACATCGACAACCCGGATCAACGCATCTCAGAAGACATCAATACCTTCACGGTCAGGTCGATCTTCTATCTGCTGCTCGCCGTCGAAACGACCATGCAACTGATCGCCTTCAGCAGCGTGCTGTGGTCCATCTCGAAAACCCTGGTCGTGTTTTTGCTGGTCTACGCGACTGTTGGCACGATGATCGCGAGCTTTGTGTTCGGCAGGAAATTGGTCTCGCTCAACCTGTTTCAATTGAGGCGTGAGGCGGACTTCCGATTCAGTCTGGTGCGAGTCCGTGAGAACGCCGAGTCCATCGCGTTCTATCGTGGCGAAGAGCCTGAGTCCCTTCATATCAAGCGTCGCTTCAACGACGCGATTGAGAACTACAACAAGATCATCAACTGGCAATGGTTCTTGAATCTGTTCCAGTACACCTACAGCTCCATCACGTTGATCATGCCGGGATTGATTCTCGCGCCTCAGGTTCTGCGCGGTGAACTTGAAGTTGGCCGAGTCGTTCAAGCCGCCGGAGCCTTCGCGGCCATCTTCACGGCCCTGACGGTGATCGTGAACAACTTCGATACGCTCAGCCGCTTCGCAGCGGGGGTGAGCCGGTTGGACAAGTTTTCGAAATCGCTGGAAGGGTCAGCGAAAGAACCGTCGAAGGACCATGATCTCATTAAGACGGTCGAAGACGACCGACTGGAGATCGAAAATCTCACCTTGCAGACACCCGATTACCGCCGGACGTTGGTCGTCGATCTGTCTCTCAAGTTCATCTCCGGCGAGGGTGTGTTGATTGTCGGTGCCAGCGGAGGTGGCAAGAGTTCTCTGCTGCGTGCCGTCGCCGGCTTATGGGATTCGGGCAGCGGCAGCATCGTCCGCCCGCCGCTGGAGGAAATGTTTTTCCTGCCTCAGCGACCGTACATGATCATCGGCACGCTGCGCGGCCAGTTGATGTATCCCAGCGAAAAAAGGGACGTCACCGACGACAAACTGCATGACGTTTTGAAGGCGGTCAATCTCCCCGATTTGGTGGAGCGCTGCGGTGGGTTCGAGGTCGAAGCCGATTGGGGCAAGATCCTGTCGTTGGGAGAACAGCAACGAGTGGCCTTCGCGCGCGTGCTGTTGGCTCAGGCCCGTTATGTGGTCCTGGATGAGGCGACCAGTGCGTTGGATACTCAGAATGAAGAGTCGTTGTATCAGCAGTTGCACGACTCCGGGGCGACGCTCGTCAGCGTCAGCCATCGCCTGAATATCGTCAAATATCACCGGCATGTCTTGGACCTTGGCGGTGACGGAACTTGGCGCGTCAATCTCGCAGAAGACTCGAATGCGAGTCAATGACGTACGAGTTTGGGGAAAACAACGGTGGAATCTGGCGTCGCAGGAAAATCAGAGGGTGAATAAACTAGGTGTAACCAATCGCAAAAACACAGACGTGCCGTGACGACAACTCGCGGTTTGCCCCCAAACGCCTAACCTCCCGCATGTCCTCTCAGAGCGCCAACTATTTGTCATCCAAGATCGCCAGCGTTTCAAACTTGCGGCCTTCGAGTAGTTCGAGGCTTGCTCCGCCACCGGTGCTCAGGTGCGTGACCTTGCTCGCGAACCCCATTTGTTCAATCGCTGCCGCACTGTCGCCGCCGCCGATGATGCTGATGGCTGATGAGTCAGCGATCGCTTGTGCGATCGCTCGCGTGCCGGCGTCGAATGGAGGAAGCTCGAACGCCCCCATCGGGCCGTTCCAGATGACCGTCTTCGCTGACTTCACGATGCCGACGTAACGCTGAGTCGTTGCTGGGCCGATGTCGAGTCCTTCAAAGTTGTCAGGCAGTTCGCCAAACGGGAAGACTTTGGTTTTGCTTGGATCGGCGGAGTAGGTGTCCCAAACAAAATTATCGAAGGCGTTGTTGTCGATCGGCAGGACAATCTTTGCCGCGCCTTCAGCCAACAGCTTTTGAGCAAGCGGCACGTCTTCCGCTTTCGCATAGCTCTTGCCGATCTTCAGGCCCTTTGCGAGCGCGAACGTATGGGCCATCGCGCCACCGATCAGAATTTGATCACACTTGGGCAATAGGTTTTCGATGACGCCGATTTTGTCGCTGACTTTCTTGCCGCCGAGGATCGCCACGAACGGACGAGCGGGATTGCTCACCGCCTCTTCGAGGTACTTCACTTCCTTCTCGACGAGGAAGCCCATGACTTTCGGCTTGCCGGTCATCGCGTTCGCGACTGAATACATCGACGCATTCTCCGCGCGGTGACAAGTCCCGAAAGCGTCGTTGCAATAGATGTCACCGAACGATGCGAGCGTGTTGAAGTACGTCGGATCGGAACTCTGGCCAGTCGCCTTCTTCAACTTCTTCTCTTCTTCGCCTGCGTTGAAGCGGACGTTTTCGAGTAGCAGCACGCCGCCGTTGGGCAGAGCTTTGACTTTGCTCACAGCATCGCTGCCAACTGTGTCAGTGGCAAACGTAACGGGACGGTTGAGTAACTCACTCAAGCGGATTGCGGCTGGTTTGAGGCTGAATTCAGGCTCAACGCCTTTGCCTTCTGGACGGCCCAGATGGCTCATGAGGATTACTCGGCCACCACGGTTGAGCACCGATTGAATCGTCGGCAACGCCATGCGAATGCGGAGGTCGTCAGTAATCTTCTCGCCGTCGAGCGGCACGTTGAAATCCACTCGAATGAGTACCGCTTTGCCAGAAACGTCAACGTCTGCAATCGTCTTCTTCGCCATGATCGTGTTCTCCGTAAACCCCACTGAGCTTGCCTCAGTGGCTCGCGGGCTTTTGCACTAGCTCTACCGATCGGAAGGAAAGTTCCGAATGGCGCAGACGCTCGGCGTAGTGCAGAAGCCCGGAACCACTGAGGCAAGCTCAGTGGGGCGTTGTGTGTTGGTTGTGCCGACTGAACGAGCGGTGGACTGTGGCAAAATCGGTATCGGAAAACAACGGAACAAAACCGTCAGGACGGGAATCTCGTGTGCGATGCAATTGCGCGACGTGAGATTGTTCGTGGCCCATCAAGAATCCATTTGACAAAGAAAAAACAGGGTTCCGCCGGACGATCTTCGAGACGCTGCGATGCGCGCGTTGTTCATAGTTCATAGCGTGTGTCTCTGGCCCCACCGAGCTTGTCTCAGTGGTTCCGGGCTTTTGCACTGCGTAAGCCATAGCTGCGGCGAATCGCGCCGTAGCGCAAAAGCCTTAATCCACCGAGACAAGCTCGGTGGGGTGAGAGTGCATCGCAACGAACGGTTTGAAAAACCGTTCGACGAAGTCTCGGTCTCGTTACTCCTTCAGTCCGTTGCGGAGTCGTTTCATGTCATTTCGCTCTTGGTTGGAATCTGTGCGTGGTCGTTGCGGAGTTCGTGCGAAGAGCCGTCGGCTCAAGGGAGCGAAGCAACACCGAGCGACCGCCGCACAAACCACCGAGGCGTTGGAACCGCGCTGCTTGTTGACCGTCTCCGGCTTCGTGCTCAACGGGACAGACATGAGCATCGTGATGAATTCGAATGACTCCATCCAAGTGCAGGCGGATGCGTCGGGCTTCGTGCAAGTGTTATCGGGAACAACGACCGTTGCCGTCTCGCACGTGCTGGCAAGCTCGCTGACGTCGATCAGCATTCAAGGGAGCGACAGTGCGAACTCAATCGACCTGAGCGCAATCACGAGTTCCAACTTTTCGTCGAACCTGGTCATCAACGTGCATGGTGGTGACGGAGCCGACACGCTCATCGGTAGTACGTTGGCCGACAACTTCTTCGGCGACAACGGAGCCGATTCCATCGTCGGCGGCGCGGGAGCCGACACGCTCAGCGGCGGTGATGGGAACGACACAATCACTGGCGGCACCGAGAACGACTCGATCCTCGGCGGCGACGGCGCGGACAGCATCACTGGCGATGATGGTGACGACACACTCAACGGCGGCAACGGAGCGGACAGTCTCAGCGGCGGTCTCGGCAACGATTCAATCCTCGCAGGCAGCGGTCAAGACACGGCCAACGGCGATGCGGGAGATGACACCGTCAACGGCGAAGATGGCAACGACTCACTCCTCGGCAGCGACGGCAACGATGCCATCTACGGCGGCAACGGCAACGACACCGTCTCCGCCGGCAACGGCCTCGACACCATCAACGGCAACGCGGGCGATGACCTCCTCGGTGGCGACGCAGGCAATGATTCGATTACCGGCGATGACGGCAATGACTCCATCACCGGCGGCGATGGCGATGATGTCATCAACGGTGGTTTAGGAAATGACACTGTTCTTGGCCAAAGCGGCAACGACTCGATCCTCGGAGACGCCGGGAACGATGCGCTCTTCGGCGATGAAAATGATCCCTTCAAATTGGGAACCGGCAACGACACTGTCCTGGGCCAAGGCGGCAATGACACGTTGAACGGCGGCGGCGGCGCGGATTCGCTCGATGGTGGTATTGGTAACGACTTGATTCAAAGTGGCGACTTAGACAGCGCGACGGCGGTCATCGCCACGATCGCCAATGCGACGAATGTGATTGAAGGAAGCACCGGGCAAACCACAAACGCAGTCTTCGTCGTGTCACTCAATCGCGCGAGCACGAAGACGGTGACCGTCGATTACACCACGGCCGACGGCTCCGCCACCGGATCGGCACCGAATGCGGACTACACTCCCGTCAGCGGTACATTGCAGTTCGCACCTGGAGTGACGACCGTCCAAATCCTCGTTCCGGTGATTGGCGACGGCCAACTTGAAGCGGACGAAAACTTCTTTGTGCGGCTGTCAAATCCCACGAACGTCATAATCGGAGACACGGAAGGTGAGACGTTCATTCTCAACGACGATGGTTGGAGTGCCGCTGGTCCAGGGCCGGTGAATAATGCACAAGTTCAGGGAATATCACCAAACAACGAAATCTCTGGAGCGATCGAGGCGTTGGCTGTTCATCCCACGAACGCGAACATCATGTATGTTGGCGGCGTGCAAGGCGGAATCTGGCGAACGAATAATGCGACGGCAGCCAGTCCCACATGGACGCCATTGACAGATTTCTTGCCTTCATTGTCGGTTGGCTCTATTGAATTCGACCCCACAGATGCAACGGGCAACACACTCGTTGCCAGCTTTGCACGGTCCAGTAGCTTTGGTGCTGTTGGCGGTCCATCGACTGGTATGGCCCGCACGACCGATGGCGGTGCCACTTGGACGCTGATCGGTCCTGCAATTCTGCAAGGCCAAACATTGCTCAACTCGGCGGCGCGTGGCAACGTGTTGATGGCTGCGTCGGACAATGTTTGGGCAGGTGGAGGAGGCAGCGGTCTGTTCCGCAGCACCGATGGAGGCACCACGTTCGTGCAAGTTTCAGGAGGGGCAGGGACGGGATTGCCGAGCGGTGCGGTCAGTTCTTTGGTCGGCGATTCGGCTAATTCGAGCCGCTTTTATGCGGCCGTACGTCAGCAAGGAGTCTTTCGGAGCGATGATGGCGGAGCCACGTGGATCAACACCAGCACTGGGTTGACCGGGGTTGCTGCAAGTATCCGCATTTTACTGGCGGTCCACAGTACTACGACGACGAACGCGGTCTACGCGGTGGTGATTGATAACCAAGGACAAATTGGAGGCCTGTTCCGATCGGCGAACGCCGGTGCGAATTGGTCCGCGTTGGACACGCCGACGGTTCTCGGCGGCCAAGGTGCGGTACACGGGGCGGTTGCCGCAGACCCGACCAATTCCAATATTGTTTATGTCTCTGGAGATGCCGGTGGCAACACGCTTCTCGATGCGGCTCGGATTGATGCCAGTCTGTCGGCGGGATCGCAGATCACTTCGATCGTAGGGGCGAATGCCGATCCCGATGGCAATGGCCCCTTGTCGGGAACAACCCCTCATGCCGATTCGCGCCGGCTGAAATTCGCCGCAGACGGGACGTTGATCAACACCAGCGATGGCGGCGTCTATCGCCGGTCGAATCCGCAGCAAAGTACGGGCGTATGGACGTCGCTCAATTCCAATCTGCAAATCCTCGAAGAGCACGACATGGCCTACGACCCCGTGTCGAACATCATCTTTGCTGGAGCACAGGACAACGGTACTGAGCAACAATCAGCGACCGGTTCGACAACGTGGAACTTTACATTCGGTGGTGACGGAGGCGATGTCGTCGTTGATCCACTGGCGATTGCAAACCAGTCGATCCGCTATGCCAGTGCCCAGGACTTGGGCGGATTGCATGGCGACATCTACACTGCCGCCAACACTTTTGTGAGTCGCTTTTCTCCCGCGTTGACCGTCACCGGTAATGGCGCGGCCTTTGTCGCCCGCTTTGTGACGCCGCTGGCGACGAATACTCAAGTGGGAAATCGCCTGCTGATTGCCGGAGGCAATTCACTTTATGAGTCATTAAATCGCGGCACTGCGATCACAGAAGTCGGTGCTGGGATCGTAGCGAACAGCGGCAACGCGATGGTCTACGGCGGTCGAGTTGGCGCGGCGACAAATCCAGAGCTGATTTACGTGGGAGCGGGGAATCGGCTTCAACGACGTGTTGCGGCAGGCAATAACTTTGCCAACGTGGCGAGCTATCCCGGCTCCTTCGTTCAAGCCGTGGTGTTGGATTCCAATAACTCGAACAACATTTACGTGGCTGATTCGCAGAATCGCGTGTGGCAATCGACGAACGCTGGCAACACTTGGACCAACATCACCGGCAATCTGGCGGTCACGAACACGCAAACGATTGAATTTGTCGGCGGAGCGACTCCCGCAATCTTGGTGGGAACACAGCAAGGTGTCTTCCGCATGGTTGTCTCGGCTCCCGGAGTTTGGAGCGAACTTGGAGCGTCTTCACTGCCGAATGCTCAGGTGTGGGAACTGCATTACAACGCCGCGAACGATTTGCTTGTTGCCGGCACAATGGGACGTGGCTCTTGGACGTTCTCTGCGGCAAGCCTTGGAGAGCAGATCAATAGCCCTGTTGCCGGTTCTGGTGGTGTCGTGAATATCGCCGCGCAAGGTGACATGCTGATTGGCAGTGATGGCAATGACACGATCGTGGGCGCAGATGGCAACGACACGCTCAATGGGATGGCGGGGAATGATTCGCTGGCGGGTGGTCTTGGAAATGATTCACTCCTAGGCGGTGCGGGGAGCGACACGCTCGATGGTGGCGGCGGTGATGACACGCTCGATGGGCAGAATGGGAACGATGTTGTCAGCGGTGGCGATGGGCAGGACACCTTTGTTTGGAATGGGGCCGGGGACGGGGTTGATACGTTGTCGAGCGTGAGCGGGTATGACAGCGTGCGCGTGAATGGGAACGGCAGTTCGAATAATTACACGGTCTCGCAGGTCAACGGGCAGGTGAAGGTTTCGGACGGCAGTGCATCGATCACGGTTGCCTCGGTCATTCAAGTCATTGAGATCAACGGCGGTGGTGGGGACGACACGATCAACGTGCAGGCGTTAGATCGTGTCGGCACCGCGACGCTGTTGACTATCAACGGGGATGCGGGGAACGACACGATTTCGGCGGCGGGTGTGAAACTCGGCTTGGTTTACTTGGCGTTGAATGGCGGGACCGGAAACGATTCGCTCACGGGTGGCAATGGCAACGACACGCTCGACGGCGGCGACGGGAACGATCGGCTCGACGGTGGTCTCGGCGATGATCTGTTGCTCGGCGGTCTGGGCGTTGATCGGATCATTGGCGGAGACGGTAACGACACGGTGTTCGGCGGCGACGATCAAGATTCGATCTCTGGTGGGAACGGCGATGATTCGCTGTCGGGCGATGCGGGGGCCGACACGATCGAAGGGGGCAACGGCAACGACACGATTGATGGCGGGCTCGGAGCAGACACGTTACGCGGCGACGTCGGGAACGATTCACTGCTCGGTGGGTTTGATGCGGATTCGCTCGCCGGTGGAGCGGGGAACGACACGCTGCTCGGTGGCGGTAGCGATGACACACTGTCGGGAGAAAACGGCAACGACAAACTCTTCGGTGAAGACGGCAACGATTCGATCTCTGGCGGCGATGGTGATGACACCATCAACGGCGGTGATGGCGATGACACGATCACCGGCGATGTCGGCAACGATCTCATCGGCGGAGCGAACGGCAGCGACTTCCTCAACGGTGGCGCAGGCAACGACACGCTGACGGGAGGAGACGGCAACGACACGTTGCTCGGCGGAGCGGGCAACGATGTACTGCTCGGCGACGAAGGGGACGATTCGCTCAACGGCCAAGGCGGCAGTGATACGCTCACGCCCGGTGAAGGGAACGACATCGTCGCGGACCCGACTGAGTTGAATACGTCTTACGTGCTGTCGGCCGCGTTGGAGACGGCACTCGATACGATTTGAGGTCTAGGGTCTGTCCCGCAATTCGTAGGACGGGCACTCTTGCCCGTCGCAATCCCTGAAAATGACGGGCAGGAGTGCCCGTCCTGCGAGGCCTCAGCGATTTGCGGGACAGAGCCGACTACTTCTTGGGAGCAACGACACGTGACCGGCCCAACGAGAGGCACGTGGAAAGTGATGCCAGGTTTGTCGGTCGATGAGCGGACCAGACCTTGCGGATTTTCACGCGAGCTCGGAAGTACGCTTCGATGATTTGCGGATCCCATTGCGGTCCCACATTTTCGCGGAACGTCGTTTCGATGTGATCAAGCGACATCCCTTTGCGATATGGACGGTCACTCCCCATGGCGTCGTAGGAATCAGCCACGGCTAACACGCGGGCCATCAGCGGGATATTGGTTCCTTTGAGCCCATCGGGATAACCGCCACCGTTAAATGATTCGTGGTGATGTCGGACGCCCGGCAATACGTGTTGCAAGTTTTCCAAGCCCGCCAAAATTTGACAGCCGATCTCCGGGTGTTTTTTGATTTGCTCGAACTCTTCTTCGTTGAGTCGATCGGGCTTGCGCAAGATGCGGTCATCAACACCGACCTTGCCGATGTCATGTAGCAAGCCGGAGAGATGAATGTCTTCCAAATCCTGTGTCGTCAGGCGCATCTCTTCACCCAAGCATTTGGCGACGAGAGCCACTCGCTCGCTATGACCGCGCGTGTAAGAATCCTTCGCATCAATCGTGGAAACCATCGAATGGACGAAGCTCGTCAGCAAATCTTCGTTCTGGGAAAACAGCTCGCGGTTCTGCAAGTGCGTTCCGAGAATTTTGGCGATCGACTGCAATAAGCTCGCCTGCACACTGCCGAATTCCCGCGGCGCGTTGCAGTGAATCAACCAGCCGAAACGATTCGAGTTTTCGCCGATCGAACACAACACGAAGTTCCGCAACTCAGGCAGCTCTTGAGCCAGCGGTGTCCCTGTCAAGCGGTTCTTGACGAACGGTCGCAACCAATCGCGTTTGTCGCAGCGAGCACACAGATGCAGAAGTTCTTTTTCACTGAGCGGCATCTTGCCGTCAGTGAGAAAGTGAGTTGGCCCTTGATGCTCCTCAAACCAAATCGCCGCTCCCGCCGCTTGCGTCAGCGTGCGCACGCGAGCGAGGCTCCAATCTGCCAGCTCTTGTGGGTTGCGCGACAAATGCAAATTACCCGTGATCGAATGCAGCAGCGTGATCTCTTCGTAAGTCTCTTCGATCTGCTCACCCGCATTGGTCAACTCACTCCGCAACGTCTCTTCGCGATGATCGGCTCCGGCTTGTGACCAAGTGGTATTGAGCAATCGCTCCACCAATTCTGGCGCGGCATATGGCTGAGTTTGTAGCCATTCATCCAATTGCCGTTTTGTCCAACCAGCATTGACCGCCGCGAAGACCAAATCATCCGGACGTCGATCTGGCCTTAAGCGAACCCAGCCAATGGCAACCGCAGGAAACTCTCCAAACGGAGGCAACGGCAACGAGTAAAACGTGAGTCCCGATTCCAAGGCTTCGACGTGCGGACCCCGTGCGTTCTGAAATGTGGAGAACTGCGTGCTGGGAATAATGGCCAGCGTCGCTGAACTCGAAGCGATCACCTGCGGTTCATCCCCCGGACAAGCAACGCACCAAAACGGCAATCCCGACAGCCGCGCGTATAAACGCATCTGCTTGACTGCCGGTTCGTTCTCAGACACCGATCCGAGATTGAAAAAGGGCGCAGTATCTCCCAGCTTGGAAGAGAGCGTCGCGGCGGGTGACGCGGTTGGAATGTCTACATCGACGATCATGGGGATTCCTCTGCCGAACTTTGGTCGGTCTTGAGGAAACCTAGGTCGAGAAAACTCAACGTGCGAAATCGCCACGATGAGTAAGTGGTGGTCCGCAATCACTACGAACACTCACGACGGTTGTGCCGATCAAACCAGCGCTCGCGAACCGTTGCCGTCAGACAACCCCCGACAGTGCCTCGATCATCGACGCCATCGTTTGCCAGATGACGGAGGATTCGTCAAAGCGATCGGCGGTCGCGACAGCGAATACCCCGACAACTTCGCCGTTGCGCACGATCGGAATGGCCAAAGACTGGCCCGCACCGAATCGTTCCAACCACGACGCTGAGCCGCTCAAGCCACGTTGTGCCGCGTCTTCGCGAGCGACCACCGGCCGCATTTCTGCCGCGGCTCGAACACAACCGAGCTCAACACGCGACAGTGAAACTCGCCGCATAACATCGAGGAATCCACGTTGAACCTCGACCGGCATGTCGTCCGCCGCAGCGAATTCCAAGCAGACCAGCTCATCGCCCTCTCGCTGCCAGCAACCAGCCGCACGAGCATTGAACGTGTCGAGAAACTCACGCATCACTGACCGCGTGGAGTCGTCTGGTCGTATCCAAAAATCGCTGAACTGCGAGATGAGTTGCTGAGTTGATTGCATGTCTTGATCCCGAACGTTTTGTGTCAAGGTGGGCCGGGTAGCGTCGGGAAATCTCGCGTGGAGTCGCCCTCGCTGACGCTTCGGGTTAGGCTCTGTCCCGCAAATCCGTAGGATGGGCACTTCTGCCCGTCGAGTCACCGTAAAACGACGGGCAGGAGTGCCCGTCCTACAAAACCTCCACCATTTGCGGGACAGAGCCTCGTTTTGAAACCGCTTCAAGTGCTTCATCACTTCTTGAATTTTGGATTGGGTGGCTGGGGTCGAGCAACGCGAGCCCCCAGCGAAACACAGGCTGGGGGCTCACTTCGCGCGATCCCAGCCACCCGAAAATTCGGCTGTGACAAAGCACTAGCAGCACTTCGAGCCACCTGAGCAACAACCAGGATCAGTCATGTTTGCGTCGCCGAGCACCATGAGCGGCGACAGTTCTGGCACGATGCCGATTTCCAAATTCGCATTTCGCAACGCGATGATTTCGTCGCAATACGGAGCTTGCGAGAGCATCGCGAACTCTGCGTCGCACACATCGACTCGTTCGCCGCGAGTCAGTTCTATTTGGAAATCGCTGCCCACGCGTTTCCAGGGTCCGCGATAGATGACGGCATGTCGGAAGTCGCGCGTCGTTGCCGGAATTGGTTTGAACGCGCGGAGCGTCAGGCTGCGAAACTCAAAGCGATCGACGGTCGCCCACGCTTCTTGTTGACGTTCGACGATCTCCGCACCATGAAAGCCGACCGCCGTGAACGCTTCCAAGAAACGGTCTTCACGATACGCACCGCTGATGCAGCCGCTCCATAATTTCGGATCGGCTTGCAACTCCGGCGGGACATCCTCACTGCTGACGATGTCGCTGATCACCGCTCGACCGCCCGGCTTGAGCACTCGAAAAATCTCCGCGAAGAGTTGCCGTCGATCTTCGTTCCGCACCAAGTTCAGCACGCAGTTCGAGACCACCACATCGACCGAACCGTCCGCGACCAACGGATGACTCTGCCGCAACGAGTTCGCATGCTCCTCCGCGTGCAACCAATCGCTGCTCGTGCGGACGGGATGCTCGGCGAGGTATTGTTCAAAGAGTGTCAGGTCGAGCCGCAGGTCTTGAATCTTCCCCTTCCGAAATTCGACGTTGTGAAAGCCGAGTTTGTTGCCGATCCCCGGCTGATGCTTGCGAGCGAGCGTCAGCATCTCGTCGTTGCAATCAATGCCAATCACTCGCCCATTTGCTCCGACCACTTGAGCGGCGATGTAACAAATCTTGCCGCCACCCGATCCCAAATCGAGCACCACCTCACCGGCCCGCACATGCTTCGACGGATCGCCGCAGCCGTAATCACGCTCGATGATCTCCGCCGGAATGACCTCCAAAAATTTCCGGTCGTAACTGACCGGACAACACAACGCCGCCTCCGCTTGCTGAGCCGCCGCGCTATATCGCTCGCGCACCGCCATCTCGACATTCCACGTTCCCTCACCACAACAATTGCCCGATGTCATCGGAACTCCTTATTTTCAACTCAATGAGCCGATCGTACATTCAACTTGGATGGCGAAGAGTCGTTTTTGATTGTAGGAAGTTATCACCTGATCTGAACTCATCACCGTGCCTCCGTGGTGAATTCCTCCCCACTTTTCGGAGGCACGCACGCAACGCAATCGGACGTGCCTCACGCGGCCTGAGCTTTCGTCTGGCAACTAATCTGGCCAAACTGCTGTTTCGAGTTCAGGTCGAATTCTGACAAAGGGCCGTGTGATGAGTATTCCGCGATTCGGGTTGATTGTCGTCGCTCTGATGGTAGTCGTTCACTTCACTCCACACGGCGTTGCTGCTGAAGACGCGCCACCTAAGTTTGAAACGGACATCGCGCCGATTCTCGAAGCTCGGTGTGTGAAGTGTCATGGCGACGGAAAACTCGAGGCGGGACTCGATCTGCGGCGACGGTTCTTGATTTTCAAAGGGGGCGATAGCGGAGCGGGCTTTGTCGCCGGGAAGTCGGACGAGAGTTTGCTCATTCAAAAGATCGACGCCGATGAGATGCCGCCGAAAGAGGAAGGTCGGCTCGATGAAAAACAAAAAACGCTGCTGAAACGTTGGGTCGCGAGCGGAGCGATGACGGTCGCGGAGAAAGAAGCACCGCTCGATGAAGGCGATCAGCCGAGTCGGTTGTCTGATGAGGATCGAAAGTTTTGGGCGTTTCAAACGCCACAACGATCGCAGGTGCCAACCGTACCACGACCGTCAGGGAGCGGCCTCTCCGGCGCTGCGACCAAGCCGCTCCCTGACGGTCGCGATACGGATTCACGCGGTACAGATTCACTCAGTGATTGTCGAAATCCGATTGATGCCTTCTTGCTTCAGAAGCTCGCGGAGAAAGGTCTGTCGTTCAACTCGGAAGCCTCGAAGCCCGTTTTGCTTCGCCGAGTGACTTTTGATTTACTTGGTCTGCCGCCGACGGTTGAGCAATTGGAGGAATTCCTCGCGGACGAATCGCCGGATGCTTACGAGAAGCTCGTTGATCGTTTGCTGGCGTCGCCGAAGTTTGGTGAGCGATGGGGGCGACAGTGGCTCGACATCGCCGGGTACGCGGACTCGGATGGATATCTCGCGGCGGATCGGCTGCGACCGGAAGCGTGGCGGTATCGCGATTGGGTTGTCCGCGCGCTCAACAGCGATCTGCCGTTTGATCAATTCGTGACTCAGCAATTGGCGGGAGACGAACTCACTGACTGGCGACGAGCCGAAGAGATCACACCCGAAGTTGCCGAGCAACTCGCGGCGACCGGCTTCTTGCGAACGGCGCTCGACCCGACATATCCCGGCTACACCGAGCCGAATGAGATTCATCAAGTGCTCGCCGACACGATGCAGATTGTCGGGACGACGTTCCTCGGCCTAACGGTGCATTGTGCTCGCTGCCACACGCACAAGTTCGATCCGATCACGCAACGCGACTACTATTCGTTGCAAGCGGTCTTCGGCGGAGCACTCGATCCCGCTCGCTGGCAACCGTCCGAAACACGCGGCATCCCGCTGGCGACCGAAGCTCAAGAAACTCGCATTGCCGAACACAACAAGAAAGCCGATGAACGAGTTGCTGCGCTGACCGCCTCGCTCAACGAGTTGACCGCGCGGTTTCGCAAGAAGCACGTAGGACAGGCGGCTCGCCTGTCTGTAATTGGACAGCCGGTTGCTGTTGGAAAAGAAGGAACAGGCGAGCCGCCTGCTCTACGAAATGAACTCATCGACAAGCTCATCGCCGCGTTGCTCGTCGCTGCGGACAAGCGAAACGACGAACAGAAAAAACTCGTCGCCGACTTCGCACCGGACGTGTCGCTGGCCGATGAAGAACTCTTCAAGCATTATGACGAATTCAAAGAGGATGCGGCAAAGCTCAAGACCGCGATTGCTGCCGAGCAAGCCTTGAAGAAAACAATCACGCGCATTCGCGGCCTGACCGATCTCGATGACAAACCTCCCGCTGGTCGCATCATGCGGCGAGGGGACTACAACAAACCGGGAGCCGAGGTCTCTGCCGGAGTCGTTGAAGTGCTCGCTCCTGCTGGTTTTCAACTCACGTCGCAAGCGAACTACAAAACTTCGGGACGTCGCACGGCATTGGCCAAGTGGCTCACTTCGCCGCAGCATCCGCTGCTGGCTCGCGTGCATGTGAACCGCATTTGGGCCGCTCATTTTGGTCGAGGCCTCGTTCCGACGATCGCCAACTTCGGCCGTAGCGGCGCGAAGCCGACGCATCCAGAATTGCTCGATTGGCTGGCGACGGAGTTTATAGGGGACGCGTCCGTAGCCCGGTTTTCCAAACCGGGCACTCAGCAAACCTCCGACAGCCTCTTGTCCAATAAAAACGTGCCCGGTTTGGAGGACCGGGCTACAGGTGCGTCCGCCGCTTGGTCGCAAAAGCGTCTGCATCGTTTGATCGTGACCTCCGCCGCGTATCGCCAATCAGCGGACGTTGATCCTGCGAAGTCTGTGGCTGATCCAGACAACGTGTTACTCAGTGCGTGGTTGCCCAAGCGGCATCAAGGCGAAATGGTTCGCGACAGTTTGTTGAGCGTCTCCGCCCGATTGAATCCGCGCCCGTTCGGTTCACCGACGAATGTTGCTCTTCAAGGAGACGGTTCCGTCATCGACACCGACGACGAACCGGGACGTCGTCGTTCGATCTATCAAATCGTGCGTCGCAGCCAACACCTCACGATGCTGGAACTCTTCGACACGCCGCTCATGGAAATTAACTGCCCCGAACGGACTATCTCAACCGTCCCGCTGCAAGCACTTGCCATGCTGCACGGCCCCGCCGCCGACCGCGCTGCCGGTGGTCTTGCTGAACGAATCTGGTCCGCAGCCTCCACCGATCACGAACAAATCCGCTTCGCCTTCCGCACGCTCTTCACTCGTGAGCCGTCGGCCCAAGAAATCGACAACGTCACACGCACGCTCGCCGAACTCACTCAAGAGCAACTCACCAATAAACCGAACGCCACCGATGCGGAAAAAGAAGCCGCCCTCAAAGCCGCATGGCGACAAGCTGCGCTAGTGCTGCTCAACAGCAACGAATTTGTGTATGTGCATTGAGCACTTCGATGTTTGTCGTTGGTTTAAGAAGAGGCGAAGTATCAGGATGTCTGAAGTTTTAGAGATGTCCGACATGATTGAAAGAAGACCAAGCCGATTGACTTGGTGGCTGCATCCGAAGGTCGCCACTCCATTGATGCTGTTGGCCATACTGTTGTTGTCGCCTTTTCTGGTGCGCGGATATCGCCTCTCGAAACTGCCGGATATCGGTGATCCGTTCGATGTTGATGCCCTGCTGAAAACATTTCCGCCGGTGGACGATCAAGTAGAGAAATTATTGGTAAAGGCCAGTTCACATCGGCGTGCCCCAACTCGTACCGAACATCTCTTGATTGACTTTGACGAATCCGGCTGGACGACGGCATCTGAACCACTTCGAGCTTGGCCTGCCGATAACGAGATCGCCTTGGACGAATGGACGAGGGCGATCGAATTCCCCCAATGGCCCAAGGGTACTGACCTCCTGAGTGTCATGGATTCCGTGGAGGCGAAACGAGACCTTGCTCAGTTGTTGCAAACACGTGCGGAGTGCTCACTCTACGATGGGGATGCAGTAGGAGCTTGGAACACGACCCAAAGTCTGCTCCGAATGCAGTCTCTTGTCGCCGACAATGCTGGCGGACTCGATCGAATGTGTTCCACCTATTTCGCACACATCGCGTTTGAGACTGCCGAACGGATCATGGCCACTTCACATTTCTCCGCCGACCAATTGCGAGCAGCACTTTGCGATCTCCAAAAAATTCGCTCTCAGTTGCCGCCCAAGTCAGCGGCCTATCAATGGGACTATGTACGAGATGTGAGACGCAGATGGCACTTTGATGACCCCGGCATCATCAATCTTTTACAAAGCGATTTTGCGCCTGAAGAATTGAAGAGCGTGCCGATTCCGTTGCGAGCAAAGACGCTGTGGTTATTCGGCGATCCCGATTACTCTCACCGAGCAACCAAGATTTGCCTCTGCAATTGGCTTGAAGAAATCAACAAGCCTCGCCATTTGAGGGCAACTGTGATCGGCGCTCCCGTGCCACTGTTTGAGACCTCCAGCGATCCCCGACTCAAGTACCTCTCGCAGAAAATCAACGAACGATATTTGTCTCGGCATTCATTGAGCCGTGGTCTGGAATTGGTTGACGTATTGGATCGCAGCGACGCATTCTTCGCTGCGATCGAGTTGGTTGCTGCGTGTCAGTTGCACCACCGGTTGCACGGCGAATTTCCGGCAATACTATCTGCCTTGGTTCCCGATATTCTTTTGAAATTGCCAACAGATCCGTTTTCCAAGACCGGTGAAACGCTTCAATATCGGCGAGATGGCGAGTCCGCAGTCATCTACAGCTTGGGGATCGACGAAATGGATGACGGCGGATTAACTGGCCGCCGTCTGATGACTGACAAACGGGATGATGGTTATCGCATTAAGGCACCGACTCGATAGGCCGTATTGATGCCATGATCTTCCGTTGTTTTAGAGTGACTGCTGTGCTTTGCCTATTTGGGTATCATAAGTCGCGAATGAGAGCGGACTAGAAATTCGCGAGGAGTAAAATCATGCAAACTGTCGAGGTGGTTCTTGAAGGTGAATCTCAAATCGTTCGCTTGCCAAAAGAGTTTCGACTTGAGGGAAACAAAGTTTCGATTCGACGCGAAGGCTCTGGTGTGATTCTCGAACCGGTTCGGCCCAATGAGTGGCCTCCGGGTTTCTTTGAAGCGATTCACATCGATGACCCGACGTTCGTGAGACCAGACCAAGGTATTCTGCCACCTGCCCCTAGTTTCGATGAATGAGGCTGCTGTGCGATACCTGTTCGACACGAATACTTGCATTGATGTCCTTCGCCGCCGAGAACCGGTGCTCTCACGAATTTCTGCCATTCCGCGAGAAGATTGTGCCATGAGTACCATCAC
>JAYUFI010000206.1:0-2513 GCA_043738805.1 Planctomycetaceae bacterium
GGTTCGCTCGCAGTGCCGCGCTGCTTGGCGATCTCTTCGGGCGACTGGCTGTCGACATACGCGAGGTTGTCTTCAATGAGTTTCTCGCCCCATTGGTAGAGCTGCTCGAAGTAATCCGACGCGAAGTACAGCCCATCCCATTGAAAGCCGAGCCACTTGACGTCTTCCTGAATCGAATCGACGTACTCGACATCTTCCTTGGTCGGGTTCGTGTCGTCGAAGCGAAGGTTACATTTGCCGCCGTACTTCAGCGCAAGTCCGAAGTTCAAACAGATGGACTTCGCATGTCCGATGTGCAAATAACCGTTCGGCTCCGGCGGGAATCGCGTTTGAACTCGACCGCCATGTTTCCCCTGCCGCCGATCTTCCTCGATGATCTGCTCAATGAAATTCAGCGAACGCTCCGGTTTCTCCGAGCCATCCGCACTCGAAGTCAAATCCGTACCAGCCATCGACGAGTCTCCATTCTCGCGGTGAGGGGTCCGACCCCTTCGCGTACCGTCAAACAATTCTTGGGACGAACAACGCGGGCGAAGTTAGCGTTTGCCACGCAGGCTTTCCAGTTGAAGAAAACGCTGACGTTCCTTCTCAATCAATGGCCCTCTCAGCGCTGCGTGCTCCATATCAAGCAACCGCTGTTTCAGGTCCAAGCCGGTCGGTGCCGAGAACCCGGTCAATTCTCCCTTACTACCGACAACTCGATGGCAGGGGATGATGATCGGAATTTGATTCGAAGCCATCACGGACCCCACCGCTCGTGCCGCTTTCGGAGAACCAACAAGCGCCGCCAGTCTGCCATAACTGATCGCTTCACCGAAGCCGATCGTTTGAGTCGCAGCGAGCACTCGTTGCTGAAATTCGGTGCGATGGTCGATCCGAACCAAAACGTCCTCAAACGAGACGACTTTTCCGGCGGCAAATTGCTCCAGCATTTTCTTCAACTTCGGATACCAGTCCGCCGTCGTGATCGAATCCTCGGCAAAGTGTCGCCGCAAATCGGACCACGCCTCTTCAGAACGGCGATGTCCGATCGTCAGTCGCCAAACTCGCTTGCCGGTCCCGACGAGGCCCAGCCATCCGATCGGTGTCGAAAACACGCACGCTTGTAATTTCATTTCAGAACTCCGATCACACCCGAAGCTCAGGCGGATCGCCTGAGACTTCTTTAGTTTGTTAACGCCGACTGCGTTGTCATTTCTACAAGACTGTGGTGCGACGCTCCGCGTCGCGATTCACGACGCGGAGCGTCGTGCGACACTGCGGCTCGCCGAAGACTTCTTGGAAATGAACCAAGCAATTCAACAAGCAGGCGAGCCGCCTGCTCTACGGTCTGCGTATCGAACCGTTCTTTGACCTGCTTCTGACGCAGCCATAGAATCCCGGGACGATATTCACGAGACACGACGTTGATTGCCAGCGTTTTTATTTTTCAGGACGGTTCTCACATGTTGTCGTTCGACTCCTACGTCGATGATTTCTACTGCAATATGAACCTCAGTACCGAGATGCCGTTGCCGGCCGCTCGTGAAACGATCCTGGGGTTCTTTGAGCGGATTCAAAAGTCGTATCCGTCGATGCGGAATTTCTACACCCGCGAGACCGGCGATTGCGTGCTGGAGGACGATAAGGATCTAGGGCATCAGCGATTCATGACGGTCGAGGCCAAACGGGTTTGCAGCGGCTTTCGCAATCCACCCGATATCGCCACTGCGGTTACGCAACACTTAGAAGTTCTGGAATTGTTGCCCTACATGCTGTCAGTCAGCCCGCTCGACTGCGAAGCGCTCGACTTCATGATGGGTTTCGACATGGCCTATCGAGGCAATCACGACGAACTCGTGGCCGAAGCACTCGGCGGTTGCCCGGCCATCGACGGTTTGCTGCGCGTCCCCGGTGCTCGCGTCATCAATTACGAGCCATCGATCACGCTCACGCTCGACGAAACCTGCCGCATTCAAGCGCGGCTGTTGATCGAGACGCGCACCACCGCGTACCACGTGCGTCGCGGCGAGTACCCCGAAGAGAACATCAGCGTCTACTTCACGCTCCGCAAATACGGCAGCCTGGAGCCCGGTGCCTCCTTCGAGCAAACCCTGCACACGCTTCGCGGACGCTGCGAAGAAATGCTTGAAGAACTCGTCGTCGAACAAGTCTTGCAACCGCTGGCACAAGCGATCGCAGCAAAGTAGTCAATCCGTAGCCGCAAGCTGCCAGCTTGCGGCTTTTTTGTTTCATCATCCGAATGACCACCGCAAGCGAGCTGCTTGCGGCTACGAAGGAGCCTCGCTCGTGTCTCTTCAACTCAGTCAATTCACGAAATCTTTGACCGTCGAAACCGCCTTCACCGTACTTGCCGTTGCGAAGGCATTGAAAGCCAAAGGCAAAGACGTCGTCGAACTCGAAATCGGCGACAGTCCGTTCGACAGCACCGCGTCAGCGAAGTTAAGCGGCACACAAGCCATTGCAAACAATCAATCGCATTACTGCCCGTCACCAGGATTGCCGGAGTTCCG
>JAYUFI010000207.1:0-17607 GCA_043738805.1 Planctomycetaceae bacterium
GCTACGATCTACGACAACTCGACGTCCGCGTTGCTCGCCATTCAGTCTGAATGGACTTCCACGTCGAATTACGCGACCCGTGCAATGAACCTTTGCCAAGGCTTGACCATCGCACCTCGCCTCAGCGCTGCCGAAATCTTCGATGGGTTTTACGACGAGCTGACCGCCGACACAGTGGCAGGCGGTGGCCTGGAATTGCTCTTCTACGACGAACTGGATTTGCTCACCGGCGTCGCCGTCATCATCGAGCAGGCAGTGTTGGTGCAATAGCTGTGAAAACGGGTTCAACCGCACAGATCATGTCCTCTGCAATGCTTGGGTCTGTTCCGAAACGGGACACCGGGGGACAGGTCCCGTAATCAGGGTCCAGGTTGATTACGGCAGCCAGCCGTCGTCGTCACTCCCCAAGATGAGTCGTCCTCATCCGCCGTGAGCGGTCTGAGCGTCATGCTCTGCGACGCGCAGCATTGCCAATTCGAGGGCGCTTTCGATCATCACTCGCACGTTGGGGCGGCAGTTCGCGAATCGAACGTTCCGCAAGACCGAGGGGCCGTGCTGGCTGACCCGCGCACAGCGCAGGATCAATTCGCTCGAAACGAAATCGCGCGGCCTTTTCGCAGTCGGTACAAAATAATCCGAACTTGTCGAACACGGTGATGCTGAGGTTCATTGAAATAGCTCGCTAAATCCATCGCGGGATTTCAGTAGCCCGTCTGTGCCAAAAGCGACATCCCAACGCGCAGCTAACTTCTTGGGAACCGGATAACACGAGTTACTCAAACTGAGCATTTTCAGGGAAGAGAATTTCACCGCAAAGGCGCGAAGAGCCACAAAGAAATCAAGAAGATGGCCATTTCAAAGTCTTCTCAACACAACGGTCATTAAGAAATGATTTGGGGGTGTTCCTTCGCTTACTTTGCGCCTTGGCGGTGAAAACGGCTCAGTTTGAGAACTTACTCTGTGCATAAAGCGCGTCGTGCGACCACTTGTGGCGAACGGCATTGACGCATTTCTTCGTTCGTGGGTACAAGCCGCCCCCCTTCGAGGTCCGTTGGTTGCGCGCCAGCGAATCTCTCCCTCCTGATTCCACACATCTCCGGCGATCTCCGCCAAAGCAATTCCTTCCACGTTGTGGCACCTTTATACGGGTGTCCTGGGAGCCACTCTCATGCGCCGACATTTTCGGTTCGCGGGTTTAGTTTGTTTAGGTCTCAGCGGCCTCACGCTCAGCGGCTGCGGCAGTTCTGAAACGGCTTCAACAACCGAGAAGGCGGCGGCGTCAGCAGCGACCTCGACTGCCTCGAAAGAGGTCAAATCGCTGCTCGACAAAGCGCTCGCTGCATTGCAACAGCGTCAATGGCAGCCCGCTTTGCAGTCGTTGAATGAGGCGATCAAGCTCGACCCCAAATGCAGCGACGCCTATTTCCATCGCGCGAGTTTGCTTGCGGATGCTGGCCAAGCGGTCGCCGCCTTAAACGACTTCTCACAGGCGATCGAGCTGTCTCCCGATGACGCGAAGCTGCGTCACACGCGCGGCTTCTTTTTGATGACGCAGCAAAAAGTCGATTTCGCCATTGCCGATTTCACGAAGTCGATCGAACTCAATCCGAAGTACACGCAAGCCCTCAATAATCGCGGTCTCGCGTTGCTTTCAAAAGGTGACCTTAAACAAGCGATGGCTGACTTCGAACTGGCATTGAGCATTGACCCCAAGTACGTCGAAGCGCTCATCAATCGCGGCTTCACGCGGTATCGCTCCGGCAATTCGAAACAGGCACTGACCGACTATAGCCAAGCGTTAAAGCTCAATGCGGACAACGTCAGCGCGTTGAATAACCGCGGCCTGGCCTACTTCGACCTGAAGGACTACGAACACGCTGCTGCCGACTTCACGCAAGCGATCAATCGCGACCGCTACAACTCCAAGTTTTATCTCGAACGGCGTGAGTGCTGGTTAAAGCTCGGACGCGATGAAGAGGCTCAAGCCGACGCCGTAAAGGTTGCTTGGTTGAACAAATTCAATGAACTCAATCGAACGGTTTCGAACGACCCGAAAGCTCCCGGCAAATACGTCGAACTCGCTGAGCATCTCATCGCTGGCGGCGAACAGAAGGTTGCGTTGGCGAGCTACGATGCGGCCATCAAAGTCAACAAGGACTACGGCCGTTCGTACTCTAGCCGCGCGGCGTATTGGCTCTCCCAAGAGGACTGCGACAAGGCGATTGCCGATTGCACTCGCGCCCTGAAGAGCGACCCGCACTTTGAGGCCTATTCGATCCGCGGCGATGCCTACTACCAAAAAGGGGACTTCGCCGCCGCCATCGCCGACTACAACAAAGCCAAGCGTTTCGACGCTCGAGTCGCCAAAGCATATCTGCACCGCGCCAAAGAACTCCGCGCCGCTGGTCAGGCGTCAGAAGCGTCCAAGTACATCGAACGCGCTTACGAGATCGAACCAAGCTTTCGCGAGAGCGAATGATCGTTGGCACTGTTCGCCGAAGCCGGCCGTCCCGTCAGGCGGAACGCGCTCGCCCGAATGGTGGAGAGCCGAAAAAGACTGTCGGAAAAAGACGGGCAAGAGTGCCCATCCTACGAATCTTCAAGCATTGACTTTGGACGAACTTAATCACTCAGTGGCTTCGCTGTCTCTGATGGGGAGTTGGCTGCATCCTGCAAATGCCCGGCTCTGCCCGATCGCGCTTCGGTGACTTCATCGGCGAAGTCTGCGTTTCCATCGTAAAGCTTGATGATGTTCAGCCACGTCTCTTCGGCGACATGCTTTTTGCCGGCGACGAATTGTTCGCGAGCCTTCTTCAACGCGGCGTCAACGATTTGCTTTCGATCAAGGCTCCCGGCACCGGCGGCTTCTAAACCGGAGAGCTGTCGCTTGGCGAGATTGCGAAATGCTCGATCCTCTTCGCGGTCTTTGAGCAGTTCGATCATCGCTCGAAATTGCTCGCGAGCAGTGACGTTGTCGCCGAAACGTTCAAACTCGCGCGCCTTCAGATACAGCCGCTCGGCCTCCGACTTCGGATCTTGGCCCAGCTTGCCGCGCGTTTCCATGCCACGCTCAGTACGGTGCATCTCCAACTTGTCGCGATGATCGCGAGCCGCCTCGGCATGTTTGCCGTCAGGGAATCGTTCGAGCAGCGATCTCAAATAACGATCCTGCGCCTCTTGCCACTTCAACGGATCATCGCTCGCCATCAACGGCTGAGCCTTCGCGAAGAGCTTGTCTTCCGGCATCGGCAACAACGCCCAAATCACTCCGCCGATGAGCGTGCTCAACCAGAGCATCAAGAACCAACTCCGCTCCCAAATCGGCCCCGTCTCCTTCTTCTTTTTGCGTTTCTTCCCCAGCAGCTTCTTGAGTTCCGCCGCATCAGTGATCTGCGACAAACCGATCGACGTTTGCCCCGCTCCCGAAGTCATCTGCGACATGGAACTCGTCTGAGCGGCGACTCGTTCGACAACTTCTTCCAGCGCCACTTCGACCATCAACGCATCGTGAGGTCGTTTGTCAGGATGCTTCTCCAGCAGTTGCAAAATCACTTGCTCCAAAAAGATCGGGCAGTCCATGACCTCGACTCGGACCTTTGGAGCCGCTTGGTTGATGTGCTTGAGCAGCAACTCCATGTGCGCGGGAGCTTGAAACGGCGGATGTCCGGTGAGCATCTCGAACAGCACGCAGCCCAACGCATAGAGGTCGGTCTTGTTCGAGATTGGCTGCTTCCCCGTGATCTGTTCGGGAGCCATGTAAGCATGCGTGCCGACGGTTGAGCCGCTCGCGGTGAGTGCCGTCGCATCGCTATCACGAGCGATCCCGAAATCACCGAGCCGCAGCTTGCCGTCTTTGCCGAGAAACAGATTCACCGGCTTGAGATCACGATGCACGATGCCATGCTCGTGAGCATGCTGCAACGCTTGGCAAATCTGAGTGCCGTACTCGATCACTTGCTGCCAATCGAGCCGCCCCTTCTCCTTCAAAACTTCGCCGAGCGTCCCGCCGTCGATGTACTCCATTGCGTAGAAGTGCTGCCCGTCTTGCTCACCGCCGCCGTAAAACTGCACGATGCGCGGATGCTTGAGCTTCTTCAGAATTTTCATCTCGCGGTCAAACCGCGTGACGAGTTGTCTGTTCGCCGACAGCGTGATCGGCAAAACCTTCAAGGCGACATCGGCTCCGTTCTTTGTGTAGGTCGCCTTGTAAACAATCCCCATTCCGCCGACGCCCAACCGCTTCTCGATCAAGAACGGCCCGATCATCTTTCTGAGAGCCGGATCAGCCGACTCCGCCGAGCGTTTGGCCGCAACGGGCTTTCCCGTCGAAGCGGCCTTCGCACCGGAAACCGTTTTCGCTGGCGAACTTTTGGCATTGTCGGTTGTCACTGGAGCGGATGAGACCACGCTCGATGACGTCACCTTCACCACCGGCTTTGTCGAGACAGGCCGATCGCCGCGCGTTGTCGGCGCAGTCCGTTGATCGCTCGGCGAATCTGTGTTCGAGGCCATTCCAGTTCTCACTTGCTAGCGGCTGCCTCAAAAGTAGAACACGTTCTCAACGTGCCGCAAAACGAGCACGATGAAATCGTGCTCCACGAAAAATCACTTGCTCAATTCACTGCCCACATTGAGCCGACGACGTTCCGACAGGCCAACGTTCCCGCAGTGCTGTGAGGTAGCGTCTTCTCTCTCCTGGTTGTGACAAGGAATCCTGAATTCCAATGAGAGTCGCGGCCTTCCGTCATCGCGATGCGTTCCGAACGCCTGCCGGAATTTTGAGGCACCTGACGGCTCAACTGGACCGAATCTTCAATGTTGCCAATTCGATGGTCGTCCTCGTGACGAGACATCCCAGGCAAAAGCTTGAAGCCACCCCAGATTCGACCGTCGCTGGCAAACACTCGACCGCGTCCTGTTTCATTCTCTCGTTCGCATCCGGTGAAGCTGCTCGGTTCTCGAAACCAACGCTTCCCGAGTGCGAAGGGCGACCACAACTCGTCTACGAATTCCTCGAATCACCGCCATGAACTACTCAAGAAAAGGGTAGTGGGGCAGTTTAGTCGCCTTTCGCTCCGCGAAAGGACGTTCTTTCGCGGAGCGAAAGACGACAAACCACCAAACTGACCCACTACCAAGAAAAGCGCTGACGGTTATGTACATGCGGCAGTGACAACCATTTCGACTCGATATCGCGGGGCCAACCCGGCTTCAATACACGCTCTTGCTGGAGCGTGTCCTGCGGGAACCCAGGCATCCCAAAGCACATTGAGCGCGGGGCCGTCTGCCAAATCAGACAAGTAAATCAACACCTGCAACAGCCGAGTCCGATTGCTCCCAATCAGCTTGAGCCGCTCGTCGATCTGCGACAACACCTGTGTCACTTGCCCGTGAATGTCTGGCTCTGGATCGTCCGCGACCTCGACGAAGTAGGCGGTCCCTTGATGGATGACCGCATCCGACCAACGTCGAGTGACACCATGACGCTGAATTTCGCTCATCATGTTTGTTCCGAGACTCAAATTGAGGAAATACCGTTCGTGATCGCGAAATGTCTACTCACCAACTTCAAGCACGACGAAACAGTCTGTGCTGTCTTCGCCGCGATTTGAAGTGATCACCAGCGGCACGACATGGCGTCCCGGAGCGAGTCTCTCTGACACGACGAATGACAACTCGGAGATGGCGGTGCCGTTCGCGGGGACAACAACATCTTTGGACCACGCTGTTGCAACTTCACCGTGATCAAGTTGGAGATGCAGCGACTCCGCCTGCGCGAGTTGATTTTCCAGAACAACATTTGCCTTTGCTGCTTCACCCGCTCGCACTTTGATGATGAGTGGCTCGACCTGAACACGACTCGGATTCCAGTCGCGCCGAAAGCTTCCGGATGGTGAGATTGAATCTGCGGCTTTTGCCGCGAGTTGTCCCCAACGGACTCGTCGCTGAAAATCTTCCGGGTTGAATTCAAACGCACCGCCATGTTCGGCAAGCACCCAAGTTGGTGCCGCGTCCAACACAGCCTGAGCACTCTTTGCGTATAAATCCGGCCAACCTCGATTGCGACCAGACCAACCACCACTCCCTGAAAATTGATCGGCGTGAAAAAAATTATCTGCGGTAAAGAATCCCCGCCTTCCGTCGATTGTCGTGAGTAACCCCATCGTGAAATAAGTTTGACCGGGAAAGTGTCGCACCTCGAACGAAAATTCGTGCCACACGACCGTCTCGCCCGATTTCAACCAGCGATCCGTGCGGATCGAACGTGCGTCGAGTCCAAACGCCGTCCGGCCAAATGGCTCCGCGATCGGTCGAGCAATCTCATCGAGCGTCCAAACTTGAAACGACTCGCGATTCGGTAATTGATGCAGTCCGACGTAATGATCGTTGTGTGCGTGACTGATCAGGACAACTTCAATCGGCCCCAGTTGTTCGTCACGCTGCAAACGTCGAATCTGCTCGGCAAGGTTTGCTCCAAACGGGTCAAGTACGAGGAGCGATCCGCTGTCTGAACGTAACACAAACGTGTTGCCAGTCAGATAAAGATGTGGCGACAACTTCGTCCAAGGCTTCTCTCCCGCAGTAGCGACTTGGTCTTTCGCGAGAAATTCGTACTTCGGCTCGTTGCCCAGACGTTGTTTGCTGAACCGTTCAAAGCTTTTCAAAAAGCCGACTTCGTCCACTGCCAAGGCTGTCTCTTCGAGTGCTGCGACCAAATCTTCTTTCATGACCGGACCATGTTCGGGATAAAGTCGCCTCGGCCGCAGTTTGGCGAGTTTTCGTAATGATTCAGCCGATGCTTTTAATCCCATGTCAGTCCAATGATCCCAATCTGTTGTGTAAGGCGACCACAGCTTGCCTCGCGAAGCGATTGCGTCACCACAAAAGACGACCGGTGAATTCGCCTCCAAATCTTTGTTCGTGGGTTGACCGCGAGTCACCGCAAACGACAGGTGATCTCGGCTATGGCCGGGAGTGGCGACCACTTTCAGTGTCCAACTCCGCCACTCAATCACCTGCCCCTCCTCCAGCGAGCAATCAATCTCGTCCAATCCGCGCGGGTGGACCAAGTAGGTGAAGGAGTTAAAGGTCCGTTCTTTCAATGTCGGCTCGCGTCCGGGAATCAACTCAGGCAAACACGCCTTCCAGAACCGAGCGACACCTTCGGTCGATAGCCACTCGGCTGATGCTTTCGCCGCACGGACTTTGGTCCCAGTTTTGATCAACTCGTCGGCGAGCGCACTCGTATCGCGATGATGGTGCGTCAGCAGGCAGCCTTCGATGCGCTTCACCCCTTTCGATTGCAGCGCACGCCAGTCAACAGTTCTGGCGGCACCGATCAATAAAGCTGCGTCCCCGTCGATCAAAACGTATCCGCACGGAAAGCCGACCGATCTCAAAATGTTCGGCTCGACCTCATTCCAAATCGCCACAGCCTTTTCACCCGTGACTCCACCTCTCGTCCACCACGTCACGAGCGACAAGATCAAACAACACAGTATGAGGACCAACGCTCGTCGCATTTCACAACCTCCAATCAATGATCCTGCCTCAAGCGAACCGCATCGACTACAACTCGCGGCACTATGCACACCATTCTTTTTGATATCGACGGCACTTTGATTCATTCGGGCGGTGCCGGACAAGCGGGAATCGAACGAGTGCTCGCGGAAGAGTTCGGTGTCACGGCACCGACGTTCGGCATTTCCACTGCGGGCCGCACTGATCGGGGGATCGCGCGAGACCTGATTCGCTTTCATCAACTCGATGAGTGCGAAGTAACCTACGAGCGAATGCTGCAAGCCTATCTTCGCATTCTGCCTGTCGAGCTACAGGCTCGTGGCGGCGGAGCGTATCCGGGAGTCCGCGATCTGCTGGATCGACTGAGCCAACGTCATGACGTGCGACTCGGACTGCTCACGGGAAATTACCGGGAAGCGGCTTGGCAGAAGCTCCGGCATTTTGAACTCGATCACCATTTCCACTTCGGTGGTTATGGTGACGAACACGCCGATCGAGATGACGTTGCGAGACAAGCGCTCGTCGCGGCGCACTCGCATTCGGCGGCTCAGCCAATCAACACGAACCATCTTTGGGTGATCGGCGACACTCCCGCCGACGTGCAATGTGGCCGAGCAATCGGGGCTCGCGTGATCGCTGTTGCCACGGGGATTCACTCGCGAGAAGACCTTCAGCCGACTCAGCCCGATCATCTGTTTGATGACCTCCACGATGTCGCCGCAGTGCTGAAATTGTGGCCCGAATTCTGATCGCCATGTCGCGTGTACAGAAAGCGGTCTTGTCTCTCAACGTAGACGATGCCTTTCTGGCAACATTGTGGTGCGACGCTTCACGACGCGGAGCGTCGTGCCACACATTGCGGCTTCGCCGTGCTATTTCGCCATCGTCGAAGGTGTTGCAGTCGCATCGGTTGTTTCAGAGAGGTTCGCGGCAGCGTCTTTGGTGCGCTCGTTTTTGACGTAGTGCTTCAAGACTTCACCTCGATAGGTGCGCAACGGGCGGACCAGGCGGCGTTCTAAGAATTGGCGACGAGCGGTCCAGTTAGTAGAGGGGACCGCTTCTTCGCTGACGAGGCCATCAATCGTGGTGAACGAGGCTTCCATCGCCGCGATGCTCCGTTCGATGTCGTTCAACGCAACTCGCGAGGTCGTCGGGCTGAATGTGCCGCGTGCCAGCCAGCGATTGGAAAGCATCTGCATCAGTGCGTTGAGTTGGTCATAACGATCCGCTTTGTCCGGGATCGCATCGGGGGTTAAGTTCACAAATTGCAGCGCGTCGGTGACATTCCGAATCGAGCGGTCAGCGTTCGTCGAAAAGTAAATCGCAGCCAGTCGGTGTCGCAGTTCCGTGGTCGTATCACGATCAGAGCAACGCGAAGCCAGCTCGATCACCTCTTGATGCAGGAACGGACTCACGAGCGGATCGAACGGCGTTTCATAACGGCGAATGCGCGCGAGATCGGCTTCCATCGGATGTTCGTTCTTCGACGCATCGCCGATCGCGCGGAAGTACCGCAGCCGACGATCGTCGTCGGGATGCAACCCCGACTTCGTCTGTGTCAGACTCACTTGCTGAATCGCTCGCTGAGACTTCGTCAGATGATCTTTCACCTGTTTGCGATACGCCCAGTATTCATCGGGATGCAGTCGAATGATCTGTCGCGACAATTCCCATTCGCTGATGCGAGTCGCCACGTCGGGCGAATCCACGTCGCTGCCGCCCCATTGCATGAGAAATCGCGTGTTCTGTACCAATTCGGCACGTGTTTGGTCGAGCTTGTTCTCCCAACGCATCACGTCGATCGGCAGTTGAAACGGCCACGTTGATCGTGCTCCGAGATTGCTGATCGCCTCGTGGTGAGCGGTGAGAATTTTGATCGCCTCCGCATTCTGTAGGCCGAGCCGCAGTGGCGTTGACCAGTCCCAGCCCAGCGATGCGAGCATCTGTCGAACATGTGCCCGCTGCAATCGTTCAACAAAACCCTCACGCAGAAAGCCTCGTCCGGAATTCGTGCCGAGAAACAACAACTCGCCGGGAGCCATCTCGACGGCAGCCACTTCACGAAAGACGGAGGACATCGTTTTCGCGAGCACTCGAACGGACTTCGTCGTGAGATCCACGTGTTGAAAGCGGAGTGCGAACAAGCCCTCGTCGTTGACGCAACTGGCTACCGCTCGGAGAGATTCCTCAGTGAACCACACAGCTGCCTGCGGCAATGACGGTTGATCGGGCGACGAGATCACGACATCGAATTTTTCTTTGAGCGTGCGCACGGCGATCGACGGCTCACTGATCCGCGTTTCCACGCGATCGTCGTTGAACGGACTCGATGCCCCGGACGACTCCAGCAGTTTGCGGCAAAGATTGACCACTCCGCGATCCGCTTCCAAGCAAAGAACTCGCTGCACCGGAAACGCGGCTGTCGTCATCAGCGGCTCGCCCGCTCTCATGCCGAGCAACAACACACGCTGCGGATGCTCATGGACAATCAACGGCAATAGGCTCGGCAAAACGTCCGGCAGATATCTCGGAGCCAGTTCCGCGTTCGTCGCGAACGTTCCCTTCGGAACGCCGTTCTCACGAACCAAGAACTGCGAGCCGCGCGCTTTCCAAGCGGTGAGCGTCCCTCGCTCCGATTCTGTAACGATCGCCGCGCGACAGTCGTCCATCACCGCGAGTTGCTCCCACGGAGCACCCGCTCGATGAGCCATGAAGACGTTCGTGTCAAACAAAAGTTTGGCAGCCAACGCGGGTTGATACTTCACGAATGTCGGTCCAGCGATTGCGACCAGAACGATCACGCAGACAAGGCCAGTCTGCATTCGAGCCAACATTCCCGCCGTTTTGAATTTGAATTCTCGAACTTGCGACAACAGCGAACGCCATTCACCGCTTGCCGCAACCGCGACCAATACGCTGATCGCTGACATCGCCAACGCTTCAACGCCAATCAGCGGCAACAACCAGTTCGCCACCGCCGCCGCGAACAACGTCAGCAACAACGCGGCAGACGTTCCGAATGATTGCATTCGGGGCAACTTGTGAGTGTTTGCCAACAGTCCTCCGCAGTACGCGATCGGTCCCAAGGCCACTGCGGCAAACAACAGCCGCAACGGCATCAACAACCAAACTTGCGAGACATTCGCGTTCTCTGACAACGCCAAATGCACGCACAATGGGAACATCACCAAACAAAATGCCGCCCAACTCGCCGCCATCACTGCGCCGATCAGCGACGACCGCGCAGACGCTCGACGCGACCACGTATCGCCCGCTGTCGCACACAGCAACAACACGGCCCACTCCATTGTCATCAACGCAAACGAGTCCGGCACAATCTGACGCACAAACCGCTGTCCGACCGACCACAACACTCCGACCGCCAGCAGCGAGAAGAAGCGACAAATCGCGTTCGCCAATGTTTTATTTGTTGTCGCCGAGGCTTCTGCTCGTTTAACGCCAGCGGCGTGGGCGCAAACGTCTTCAATATCAATCGCACTCGGCACGCACGCCGCTGGCGTTGCGGTTAAACAGACCATCGAGTGCAGGAACGCAATCAGACCCAACGCGGCAGCAATCACACCGCAACCCTGCGGTCCCAGCCACGGACAGATCAGCATCCCACCGAGACTCAATCCGAACGCCAGCATCACGACTTGCGACCGATTGGTCAGCACGATCAAAACGCAAAGCGTCGGAACTCCCAGCGTGATGCTCGCGATCCCCGCGAATGAACCGACTTGGGCCAACGTCGAACCAAACGGATCAGTGCTCGCGCCGGCGATCAACGACCAGACGAGATTCAGAACCGTCGGCACCGCGAGCGTCGAGGCCGACAGTAAAAACATCCCGCAGGCTTTCGCGAGCAAGCCCACTCGCCCCGACAGTCGCATCAGCACAGCGGTAATCAACACCACACCGAGCATCACCGCAAAGCCAGTCTGAGCTGGCAGCGATGTGCCGCAGCTCAGCCAATACTGAGCCACGTTTGACATGAGCGCTAGTCCGCAGAGCAGACCCGTCAGTCCATTCCACCAAAGCGATTTCAGCATGGGCATCCTTGCCATTGATCAAGTTCTCGCCCGCTGTTTCAACAACTCAGCGAGCAGAAAAACCTTCCGAAACTGATTGTCAGGCTTGTAATCCAACTCCGAAATCAGCGGCAAGTCCAGATACCGAAGCAGCCTACGTCTCGGCTTCGTGGATCAAATCCGACTGATTGATTCGGGCTGCTCGGCCCCGCACGATGGCAAGAAAAAACGACTCCCGTTAACTTCCCGCCTCGCTCCAAATCGCGAATGATCTGCTTGAAATTAGACACGCTGGTCTCTCTTAAAACTGAATCGCATTGAGGTTTTCTACGAATGGCTACGAGCAACTTCCCCGGCGTTCCCAACCGCATCCCGTTTGACCCAAAGGCTAAAAAGGGAGCGTTGGCGTTCAAGCATTACAACGCCGATGAAGTGGTCGAAGGCCGTTCGATGCGGGAGTGGTTGCGATTCAGCGTTTGCTACTGGCACACGTTCCGCGGAACCGGCTCCGATCCGTTCGGTCCCGGCACGATGCAACGACCTTGGGATGACGGCAGTGACTCCGTCGATAACGCTTTGAAGCGAGTGGATGTCGCGTTTGATTTCATTGACCGGCTCGGTGCTCCGTTTTATTGCTTCCACGACCGCGACGTGGCTCCCGAAGGGGCAACGCTGGCCGAGTCCAACAAGAACTTCGATGCCGTCGCCGCGAAGTTGAAAGAGGCTCAAGCGCGAACCGGCATCAAGTTGCTCTGGGGCACGGCGAATTTGTTCTCGAACCCGCGCTTCATGCACGGCGCTTCGACAAGCTGCAACGCCGATGTCTTCGCTTACTCGGCCGCTCAAGTGAAGAAGGCGATCGAAGTCACGAACGAACTCGGCGGCGAAAACTACGTCTTCTGGGGCGGGCGTGAAGGCTACATGAACCTGTTCAACACCGACATGAAACGCGAACTCGACCATCTCGCCAAGTTCATGCACATGGCTCACGAGCACGCCAAAAACATCGGCTTCAAAGGTCAGTTCCTGTTCGAGCCCAAGCCGAAGGAACCAACGAAGCATCAATACGATTACGACGCGGCCGCCTGCCTAAACTTCGTCCGAGCCAACGGTCTCGAAGGGATCGTGAAGCTGAACATCGAGACGAATCACGCGACGCTGGCCGGTCACACGATGATGCACGAGTTGGAATATGCTTCGATCCAAGATGCCTTGGGCAGCATCGACGCCAACACAGGCGACTTGCTGCTCGGCTGGGACACCGATCAATTCCCGACCGACATTTACCTCACAACGCAGTGCATGTTGGTGATCATGAAGCAGGGAGGCATCGCGCCCGGCGGGGTGAACTTCGACGCGAAGGTTCGCCGTGAATCATTCGAGCCGCTGGATTTGTTTTACGCTCACGTCGGCGGGATGGATGCCTTCGCTCGCGGCCTGAAGATCGCGGCGGCGATCCGCAAAGAAGGAGTGCTGTCTGACCTCGTCAAGCAACGCTACCGCAGCTACGACTCCGGCATCGGCCAGAAGATCGATCAAGGCAAAACCAGCTTCGCCGAACTTGAAACCTACATGCTCGGCAAGGGCAACCCTGATCCGAACGAAAGTGGCCGGCAAGAAATGATCGAGAACATCATCAACGAATATCTGTAGAGCGGAATTATGGATCGCCGCACTCTCCGCAAGCTCTTGATGGTGATCGGAATTGTGCTTTTGCTGTTGGGTGCGGTGTTCGTTGCGTTCGTGCTCTTCCTGTCGGAGAGCGCACGTCGTGGCAGTCCGCTTTAATCACCGTTTCCGCTGGCGAGTCCGACAATTCAGGAGTACCTCGTGTCTGCTGGACCTGATTTCACGAAATCCGAATTGATCCCGGTCATTGCTCAAGAGGCGACGACTGGCGAGGTTTTGATGCTGGCCTACATGAATCAAACAGCCTATCAAGAAACATTGAAGACTGGCCGCGTGGTCTACTTTAGTCGCAGCCGTCAAAAGCTGTGGCGCAAGGGGGAAGAGAGTGGCAACGTTCAGGAATTGAAGGAACTCTTCTTCGACTGCGACGCCGACACGCTGCTGGTCAAAGTGAATCAAATCGGCGGAGCCGCCTGCCACGAAGGCTACAAGAGTTGCTTCTTCCGCCGCATCGACCCGACGACCGGCGAAGTCGCCGTCATCGGTGACCGAGTCTTCGATCCGAAGGCGGTCTATCAGAAATAGAATCATTCACCGCCAAGGCGAGAAGAACGCGAAGGTTTGCAAAGAGAAGTCTGAAGGTTGTCTCAAGCGTACTCCTCCTTTCTCTTTGTTCTACTTAGCGTCCTTCACGCCTTTGCGGTGAAAAACTTGTATCGAGGTTTTCATGTCCGACAACACTCAAAATACGCTCAAGCTCGGCATACCCGCCGGCAGCCTGCAAGAAGCGACCGCCGCGCTGTTTCAACGAGCGGGTTACAACATCAAGTTTCAATCGCGGTCGTATTATCCCACGATCGACGATCCGGAAATTGAGTGCATGTTGATCCGCGCTCAAGAGATGGCCCGTTATGTCGAGGAAGGGGTGATCGACGCGGGCATCACCGGCTACGATTGGATTCAGGAAACGAACGCCGACGTCCACGAAATTTGCGAGTTGATGTTCTCGAAAGTCAGCCGAGCCCCGGTTCGTTGGGTGCTGTGCGTCCCCAATGATTCGTCGATTCAAACCGTGAAGGACTTGCAGGGGAAACGGATCGCGACTGAAGTGGTCGGGCTGACGACTCGCTACTTGGCGAAGCACGGCGTGACGGCAAAGGTCGAATTCAGTTGGGGCGCGACCGAAGTGAAGCCGCCGAAGCTGGCCGATGCGATCGTCGAAGTGACCGAGACCGGCAGTTCATTGCGAGCGAACAATCTGCGGATTGTCGATGAAGTCTTGCAGAGTACGACTCGTTTCATCGCGAACAAAACCGCGTTCGCAGACTCGTGGAAGAAGTCGAAGATCGACAACATCTCGTTGATGCTGCAAGGCTGCCTCGCCGCCGAGGGAAAAGTCGGATTGATGATGAACGTCCGCCGGGCCGATTTGGAAAAGGTGCTCAAGCAGCTTCCCGCCTTGCAGATGCCGACCGTCTCATCGCTGTCTGATCCCGATTGGGTGGACGTCAACACGATCGTCGACGAGTCGCTCGTGCGAACGATTATTCCGCAACTCAAAGCCGCCGGCGCTCGAGGCATCGTCGAGTACGGCATCAACAAGATCATCGACTGAGTGATTTGCATGGCCGAACCGCAAGTACGTAGCCGTCACCGCTCCGCGTGACGAGCCGAACGCTTGCCAACGCTTTGTGGATCGCTCGGCTCATCACGCGGAGCGATGATGGCTACGTAAGCGGCAGCGCAAATCATGTCGATCGCCGTTCTCAAACTCGGTGGCAGTTTGCTCGACCTCGTTGATTTATCGAGTCGACTTCAATCGGTCTTCGCGAGTCTTGATGAAGTCCGCTCGTTATTGATCTGCGGCGGCGGGGACGCGGCGGATATCGTACGACGTTGGCATCAATGTTTTGCCTTCGATGAAGAACGATCGCACTGGCTAGCGCTGGAGGCAATCCGGCTGAATCAACGATTACTGCTCGAATTGCTGCCGGTGCTGGAACTCGTCGCGAACCGCGAGGCAGCCGAATTGGCTTGGCAGAATGATCGCATCCCGCTGCTCGATCTGGCCGAGTTCGTGCGGACGGAAGAAGCCTCGCTCGCTTTGCATGAAAGGCTGCCACATACCTGGGAAGTCACGAGCGATTCGCTCGCCGCCTGGGTTACTGTGCGTTGGTCGGCCGAGCGACTGATTCTGTTGAAGTCAGTCGATCTGCCTGACGCTCAAACGCACGATCCAGAACAACTCGTTAAAGCTGGCTTGATTGACCCCTTCATTCCTCAACTGACGAACTCAATCCCCACGATCGAATGGATCAATCTGCGGCGCGAGAAGAACATCAACTGCCGACTACTTATTCGCTAAGTGTCACAAACCGAAATTGATCTCACTCGGTGACCGAGCGTCATCAGCGTCTCCGTGTCTTCCGTGCAATCCGTGTCCAATACCTTGGGCTTCATTGAGAATGGGACACGGATTTCACGGAAGACACGGAGACGGGTAACGAGAGGTCGTGAAAAAAACGTAGTGCAAAAGCCTGAATCCACTGAGGCAAGCTCAGTGGGGTTATCTCAGCGAAATCTCACACGAGCGGACTTGCGGTTCCATCTGGTGAGACGGACCACGGCGTCCAAACCAGCGTCACTTGATCAATGCTGATGTCGGACTTCTTGGGTTGCAGCGTGATCTCTTCGAGCGACATGACGTCGGCGTCCAAGGAGGCTTGAATCTTTTCGGTCTCGGTTTGGAATTCGGCATCGAGGTCGGCCAAGCGTTGTTGAACGGCTTCGACGTTTTCTTCGGCGTACCCGACGTCAGTCCGCTCTTTCGCGAGTTTGCTGGCCGAGCGCACTGAACTAGCAGCACGGCCGATGTTGGTCGCACTCAGGGTCTTCTTGCCCATGAATGCTCCGAGCAATGTTGTGCCGATTGAGAGAGCCGTGTCCCAGATTTGCGACTTCGCTTGATCCGATTCTTTCGATTTGCGTTGCTCGGCTTTGCGAAGTTGCTCGTGCAGTCCGGCGATTTTGGGAGCGAACTTTTGACGGAGTTTTTCCACTTCACGATCACGTTGCTCACGCAGCGATTGGCCCAGCCGTGTGCGGAAATCTGCTTCGCTCTCGCCGGGGCGAGAGACTTCCTTGGGCGATTTGCACTTCCAGCAAGTGAGGCGATGCATGCGATAAAGGTGCTCCTTCAGCGTGGTTGTGAATGCGGCGAACTGTTTCGGTTTCACCAGTTGGCTGGGGAGTGCCGCGAAGTGTGCTCCCTCTTCCGGAGTCTTCTCCAAATCAGGTGGTCCGTCGTGCGAAAGCTCACCAGCGTCCCACGGATCGAGCGCGAGTTCATCGGCGACGGAAACCAGAATCGAGACCGTGTCCCACACGTCGATGCTCGCTGACGCCAGCGAGAAGTGAACCTTCGCGAGACCCAACAACGCCGGACGATAGACGAGTTTGTCGCCGCGATCCGGTTGTCCGCGCGCGGAAATGAAGAACTCGGTGATCTCCGGCGGCAGGACCGGACGATGCTCGGTCACTGCGTCCGATGAGGTCGATTCATTCCCGGCAAACGCGGCGGCGGTGGTCGAAGTTGTCGGCAGGGACTCGCGACGCTCACGCATCAGCGAATCAATCTGATCACGCGACAGCGGGCCACGCAGATACGATAGCGACCAGCGTGATTGAAACAGCGACGGCTCATCGTCATGCACGTTGTTCATCAGGAAGACGCGTTTGCCAAGTCCCGACAGCATCCGGTCCATCTGCTCGCGATCGAACCGCGAGCCGGTCGCGGCGGACGCTCCTTCGAGTCCATCCAGCACGCGGGCTTTGTCGCGCTCGGTCTGTAAGCGACCGAGGAACCACGTGCCGCAGTTCGACAGCCCTTTGTAATCGAGGTCCACAGGATTCTGCGTCGCGAGCACAATGCCTAGCCCGAACGCGCGAGCTTGTTTCAACAGCGTCAGCATCGGTGTCTTCGATGGCGGATTCGCGATCGGTGGGAAGTACCCGAAGACCTCGTCCATATAGAGCAAGCAGCGCAGTGAACTGGTTCCCGACTGCGAGCGCATCCAGGCCAGCACTTCATTGAGGAAGATCGTGACGAAAAACATCCGCTCGCTGTCGGACAAATGCGCGATCGACAAGATTGACAATCGCGGCTTTCCTTCCGGCGTCCACAACAGCCGTTGAATGTCGAGCGGTTCACCTTCTAACCAAGCCGAGAAGCCGGGCGACGCGAGCAGATTGTTGAGACTCATTGCCAACGCGAAACGATCTTGTGCCGAGTAAAACGATTCGAGGTCCATCACGCCGACCTTCTTGAATGACGGCGTTTGAATCTCGCGAATGAGTTGACCGAGATCGAGACTTTTCCCTTCACGCCAGGCTCGGTCAAAAATGATCGTCAACAGAATGTGCTCAC
>JAYUFI010000208.1:0-6612 GCA_043738805.1 Planctomycetaceae bacterium
TCCGCCCCACGAGGTGTTGATCAGCCCGACCGGCACGTTCAGTTCCTTGTGAATGTGCCGACCGAAGAAGTACGCCACGGCCGAGAAGTTGCCGATCGTTTCGGGCGAGCACTCGGACCATTCGCGGTCGAGCACCACTTCGTCCTGCGGCGTGACGGCGGGAACCTTCTTGACGTGGAATATCCGGATGTTCGGATACTTCGCCGCCGCGATCTCCTCTTGCGGATTGGCCGAGGCCGCGACCGACCATTCCATGTTCGACTGTCCCGACGCCACCCAGACTTCGCCGATCAGGATGTCAGTCAGCTTGATCTCGTTCTTCCCTTTGACGACCAGTTCGAGCGGGCCGCCTCCGGCCGTCATCTCCTTCAGCTTGACCGACCACTTGCCGTCCGCGCCCGCTTTCGTCGAAGCCTTGTTGTCACCGAGCGAGACCGTCACTTCCTCGCCCGCGTCAGCAGTACCCCAGATCGGCAGCGGCAGCTTCTGTTGCAAGACCATGTGGCTCGCAATGACCTTCGGCAGTTTGACATCGGCCCGCGCGAGACCGCTCGCGCCCATCAGGCCGATTACCGCCACAACCAACTTCGACCAAGATCCGACTCGTCTCATGATGCGTCCTCAGGAGGGTGCTGTTCGGCCGCCAGACTCGGCAGCGCGTCAAGCCGCCATTGGTAAGGCGGCGAGCGCGCAACGTCAACTCAACGCGACGACCGGTCAGGGCTATCGCGTGTTTCAAAGTAGGATGGGACCAGTTCGCTTCGAGCGCCGGCCCACCATCAGGAAACATCGCGAAATGCTGGGGGGCCGGCACGGCGAAGCGCCGCTGGTCCCACCTTACACCCTGCCCAGCTTCAAAAGGCATTGGCCCTGGCGACCGGTGGTGACTCACGGCTGGCCAAGCTGCTTGTCGGCGAAGTCGAGGAACGCGGTCCAGTCGCGACGTTCCATCGAGTGCTTGCCGTCGCGAATGAAGTAGCCGAGTTTCGTTCCCACGACCTTGCCCAACTCAGGACGCTCCTTCACGTCGAAGCCGCCCGCGCCGAAGAGGCCGTACACCGCGTCAGCTCCCTTGAGCATGTCGATCTGTCCGTCCGGGTTCGCCCACTGATCCTGAGTCGCATTGGAGAACAAGACCGGGCGCGGAGCACACAGCGCGACGAGGCAGTTCTGATCGAACGGCAGCTTGTCGGGCGTCTCGTTGAACAACGGAAAGTTGCCGCAGAACCAATGCGGGAAGTACGTGTTGATGCGGCGGATCGTCTCGACATCCTTGCGGTCAATGTCCACGCGACTCGGGGCCGTTCCGCCGCAACCGGCCTGATGAGGGATGGCCAACGCGATCCGATCGTCGAGCGCGGCGGCGAGCAATGTCGCCTTGCCGTTCCTCGAATGCCCGACGGCCGCGATCCGCTTGATGTCGATGGTGGGCCAGTGCTTCTCGATCAGGAAATCGACGACGCGGTGATAGCCCCACGCCCAAGTCGCGATCGCTCCCGCATCACTCGGCGCGGGAGACGTTTGCCCCGGCTTGTAGAACGACGGCTCGATGCCATCGGTAAACTCGGGCGTGTCGGGATCGAGGTCTCCGCTGTAGAAGCAGGCCAGCCCGTAGCCGCGTTCGATGATGAGGTCGAGGTTCCACGCCTCGGCCTGCGTCCCGCGACTCTTCTCGGTCGCCCGCTCCATTTCCGAACCCGCGCATGACTTGTAGACCCAGCTCTCGGGAAGGTGAATCTGCGGATGACTTGCCAGCGCATGATTCCCGCAGAAGTTCATCCCGACAAACACCGGCACCGGCCCGGACCGCTTGTTCGGCACGAGGAGCAACACATGCAGACGATGCTTCAAATCCGGCCCGAAGAACGCCAGCCGGCTCTCGCTGAGCGTGGCCATCCCGTCGAGAAACGTGTTGTCCGTAAACAGCACTTCCTCAACGACCCACCTCTGCGGCTTCGGCGGCAGAGTGCCGTACATGTAATGCTGGAACAACCCCTTGAGTTCCGGCTTCCGCTTCGCATTCCAGTCCTCCACCGTCGCGACCTTCGTCCCGTCCAGCATCACCAACGGATCAGGCAACTCCGGCCGCGAGGGCAGCGACGCAAAATCGGGAAAGTCGGCAAACAGAACTCGCGATGCGAGGACGAATCCCGCCGCAACCATCACACACCACGACTTCATGTTGCACCCTTTCAAGTTTGTCGAGCGACGAAATACGCAATCACACTTCACGGGGCCGGTCGGTCTAGGACGACGGACATCTTCGAGTAATCCACTTCGAGCCGCAGCCCCAGCAAGAGGCCAACTCCCAGTAGCGGGCACGAGACTTCACTGCTGACGACTTCAACTCGTCGCTGTCCGCCGAACCAATCAATCCAGCACGAGTAACTTCGCTGAATCAACCGCCTGCCATCGCTGGGGATGGTGATGACACGACCGGAGACCGGCAAGCCGAATGCTTCGATGTCTTGCTGGGACAAAACAAGATCCGTGGTACAGGCGGTATCAACCCACACGTCGAGCGACTGCGCTTCGCCATCGCGAGCGGATTTGATCTGAATCGGGATGAGGCAGCGCCCCTTGCCATCGACTCGTCCGGAGATCACAAGCCGCCTCCCAGCTCGATGCCCATGGGATCACCGACTCTCATGGCAACCGGCAATCGCTCGGGCCACTTTTCGAGAGACGCCTGAATCGCGTCACTCACGGTGCGTCCGAGGAAGTAGTCGCCTGACACGGGTTCGATGGCAATGAACTCGTAGAGATGGTCCCGCTCAAGCTGAGAACGGAGTTTATTGTACAAACGCTCCGCGATCACAACAGCCTCTTGATCTTCGCCCAGCTTCACCATGAATCACCTTCCGCAGCTTTTGCCATTGGCCCGCATTCTTGCGGACACGACCTGTTCGATCTGCATTCCGACCAACTCGATCGCACAATCATGGCCAATGCACAGCGTGAATGTCACCCGATCATGACGGGCGTAGCTCGCCGCAAAGGTAGCCCTGTCGCTCCGCGACAGGAAGCGAGATCAATCAGGAACGTCGATTTGTCGAATTGCCTCGAACGGAAGACGAACGCCATCCTGCCGTCCCGCCTCCTGTCGCGGAGCGACAGGGCTACCACCAATCAGCGAACGCCCCGTATCACCGAGCGAATGGCGTCACTAAAACTCTTGCCGAGGAAGTACGTGGCGGACTCCGGTTCCATCGCGGCGAACTCAGGCAGATGGTCTCGTTCCAACTCGGCCCGCCAGCGGGTTTCGTAGAGTTCTTTGGCCCTCTTGGCGATCTCGCGAGAATCGGCTCGGTCAACCATGATCGCTCCAACCTTGTTCTCGAAGACATTCGACAACCGTGTTGGTGTGGACGAGACACTGACAACTATGGACTCATGTCTGGCAGCTTTGGCGGCGGCTTGGGCTTCGCCTCTTCGGCTCCGTTGCCATTGATTGTCTTGTCGTCGGACGACGTACCGTTGGGCGGCGTTCCCCGCCAACAACCAGCGACTGACAGCAACACGGCTGCAAGCCAACACACCGATAGCACGCGGGTAACAATCTGCCTCATTGCAGCCCCACTTCTCTGAATATCGGAGCAGGAAGTGACATCCACTCACGCTCGAACCGATCACGCAATTTGGAGTCTATCGAGTCATACCAAGCTGTGGCCACGTAACCGGCTACCGCCGACCCAGCGACATAACCGCCAACACCGCCAATTGTCGCACCGATAATCGCCCCTGCCGGGACCGTTATCTCGGCGAACGGTCCTCCGAATGCACCCACCCATGCTCCGGTTGCTCCGCCTGCCAATCCTCCAGCAATAAACCCGGTGAGTCCACCAACCGCACTAGCATGGGCGATATTTCGTTGACTCAATGAAATCTTCCCACTTTGGTATGCCAACTCGACATCCGCAAACTCCTTGGCATCAATTGCCAGTGCGACGAAGACGGCGATTGGCCCAGCCGCACGCACAAGAATCCTTGTTATCGCAACCCGGCGTGATTGATTCAGCAACCCACGTCGCAATCCGTTTTGCAGGCTGCCGGACATTGCAAGAATGGATGACTTAGTCTGTTGAGCGGATGTATTGCCCAGCCATGATGACATCCGACTGGAACTTATTTGATCCCATGCTGCCAACGACCGTGTTGCCCAATGCCGGGTGGCTTTGGACGAGGCTCGTTTCTGAATGTTCTTGAGCAGCCGTTCAACGGACTCTGAGTATTTCACCGTTTTGCCGTCTGCCATGTAGCCTGTCACCGATCCACTTCGAGGATTGACGTGCATGACCTCTCCGAGGCTTTCAATGCTCCGCCCCGAAGCTTTTCGGAAACGCTTGATATCTAGGGCGAGTTCCTTCATGGATGTGTTGCCATTTCGTCGCATGTTCAGGAGATTCTTCGTCAGCCACTTTCTGGACATCTGCCTACCGCCGTATCGTGTCTGGCCGAGTTTTGGTGTACTCCCAAGACCGGTCTTCACCTCCACAAACTTGACATCTTTTAGCGATCCATCGACTCCTAGCATTATTGCCACCCGGTCGATTCCGCCATTGCTGCCTGACTTGAATTCATGGATTTCTTGGAAGCCACGAAGGCGAAGAGTCTGCTCTGCAAAATTCTCTCCCCATGCCCCCGTCCGACCCCTCCACATGGACGCACTTCGCATGTTGGTCGGTAACGTGACCGGGTGATCTACGAGATTCGACGAAACGAGTCCAAATGAACCCGCAGTTGCAACCGATGCGGTGCCAAAGGCGAGACACCCAATTGTGAGTGCATAAACCAAGGTTGACTTCATGTTCACTCCTTCACTCTGAGGATTCGGAGCCGCAACGCCCAAAGTTTTTCATCGTCATTTTTCAATTCCTCGAAGGTCTTCTCCCACAACTTGCTGTGCAGTCGCAAAATGTACGGGGAAAGGTGCTCTTCATCGACTTCGGCGAGGTGTTGTATCTTTTCCTTGGTGCTTAAATCCTTCCGTGGCTCGATGTCACGAATAAGATGCAACACCTGCTGGTTGTAGAGCCACGTCTTCGTGCGTTGCAAAAGCGTAACCTTCTCATCCACCTGCGTCGCCAAATCGGCGGCTCCTGAAACACCGGACTTCGCATAGGGCGTCAGTTCTTGAGCGAGATCAAAGCCGGTTCTTGTCGAAGTCCTCAGCCTGCTGACGGTAGCCGGTGTGTCGTCAGCATTCGCCGACTCGGAATCTTTGAGAAGCTTTTGGGTGCTCGTGAGCCAGCCATTCGCTCGTTCTTTGGTCTTCAGAAACAGATCCGCTATGCAAGCCTGTTCTGCTGAATCAACCCTCTGTTGCATCTTCTCGATTTGTGATGAATCGTCTTTGTTTGAATCCTTCGTGTCGGAGATTGCTCGACTGAGCAGCACGTCACCCAATGAACTTCGAGCCTGATCGGCGGCACGGGTTCGGATCGGAACAGAAATGACGGGATTTTCGGCAACGGTCAAGAGATTCATAACTTCCGAGAATGGCGATTCGGTCTTCTCAATCGGAGTGGCACTCCGCTGAGAGACTTGCGTGAAGCGTTGGCGTGCCGATGCTACGTCCTTTGGCAGTTGGAAATGAATCAGCGATTCTCCTCGACTGATTAGGTCGTCAGCCAAGAACGCAGCCTCATCGCTCGCTGAATCTCGTGTTGTTTCAATGAAAGTGAGAAGCAACTCGAAGAGTTGAGGGTCAGAGGGACGTAGGCGAGAGGCGACGAGGAGCAAATCGTATGCATTTGAGAAAGCCCCTGTTTCAAGCTGCTCTTTGGCGAGACGAATCGCACCACTGAACTGCTGCGATTCGTCCGTCATCTGTCCGAGACGGTTGGCACTCGAACTGGGATCGCCAGTTGGCAGCTTCGCAAGCTGATCTTCCAATTGACCTAGCCGAGCGTTGGTTCTATCGAGCAATGCCGTTACATCCGCAAGGTGGGAATCTGCGTGTCGCCTTGGGAATAGCCACGTTGCGAGAACCAGCACCAGAACAACTATTCCTACAACCACCGCTGGCTCTTTCAGACGGTTCTGGTCCACTGTTCTCTTCCTTTCGTAACATCAAGACAGGCGGTCGGTGTTGAACTTGTATATCACAAATCCTCGTCAGCCGGTGCGCGATAGTTCTTGCGGTACTCGCGCCCCAACCGCACGACCTCGGCGAACTCCGGAAAGTCCGCCATCGAACCGGTGATGGCTTCGATCCAATTGGGCTTGGCCGGTGGAAGCGGACTGGACGCTGGCAACAAAGTCGAGGATGCCACAAGCTGCTTGACCTCCGCCAATTCTCGTTCCAATGTGGCAACACGCTCTTCGAGCAATTCGATGGTCATGGTCATCTCCCTCTGATTCAATGCTTGGTCTGCATTCGTCCATTCATTTTCAAAACTCAACCGAACCGAGTCGCCGCTTTTGAGTCGCGGGCAGGAATCCTGTCGTGCCACGCCGCCCACGTCGGCTTGAACCGAATCCCCATTTGTCACCCCGGCCAAGCTGTTCCGCGACCGTTGCTCAACTGTGGTTCTGAAGTGCGAGCAGATCCCTCGCCTTCTGAATGCCGAGGTACTCGTCGATCTCGCCGCGCAGGTGTTCGATCACGTC
>JAYUFI010000209.1:0-17587 GCA_043738805.1 Planctomycetaceae bacterium
ATTAGGCGGCGGCACTCCGTGACGCCGCTGCCGGGTCACGGAGTTCCCCGGCTACAAGTCTCGATCATCCCAATCTTGCGAGGCTCGTTGTTCGAGTCCCCACAAGTCGTCGTTCAATGTCTGCGACTCCTTCGTAACCGCTTCGTCCGAGAGATCGGCGGTGTCGCTGGCCGACGCCATCGAACTCTGACCGCCGGGCGCATTCGTTGGGTTCGCTCGTTGAAAAACGACTTGAACGACGACGATCAACAAGCAGACCACCGCCGTTGTCACGAGCGCGGTTCGGCGATCAAACCTCATCAGCCGGAACGCGCTAGCGTCCGGTTCGCCACAAATTGCAGAACCGGACGCTAGCGCGTTCAGGCTGATGTGTCGCACACACTCCGGCAGCGGCGTGACGGTTGGCTGTTGCACATGAGCCAAACATTGCTCCAACAACTCGGCAACTTCGCTCGCGCTGGCGAAGCGCTGCTCCGGCAACTTGTCATGCAACCGGCCGACGATGCTCTCCAGCCATTCGGGGACAGCCGGATTGATCTCGCGAATCGGACGCGGCTGCGTGTCGGTAATGCGTCGCAGCACGGCCAGCGTCGTCTCCGCGCGAAACGGCGGACGGCCGGCGCACATCGCGTACAACACGCTCCCCAAACTGAACAGGTCCGACCGAGCGTCAATCGACTCGCCGCGCGATTGCTCCGGCGACATGTATTGCGGAGTGCCGGTCACGACTCCCGTGCGAGTCAGCGACGCATCATCTGCCGCGCGTGCCAGACCGAAATCGGTCAGCATCACGCGATCGACTCCCTTCTCCAACAAGATGTTTGCCGGCTTTACATCACGATGCACCAACCCCTGCGCGTGCGACGCCGCCAAGCCGAGAGCCGCCTGCATCCCAATCCGCAAAATTTCAATGACATCGAGCGGCCCTTGTCGGTCGATGCGCTGCTGCAACGACTCACACGCCACGCACGGCATCACGAGATACGGCAACCGAGCCGATGTGCAGACCGCATGAATCGGCATGACATGCGGATGCACGATCGCCGCCGCCGCCCGCGCCTCACGAACAAATCTCTGCCGAGCCGCACCGCTCGCCGCCAAGTGCGGAGCCATTACCTTCACCGCGACGTACCGACCCAACTCGCGCTGAAATCCTTTCAACACAATCCCCATGCCGCCGCGTCCGATGACTTCTAGAATCTCATACTCTCCCAGCCGCCCCAGCGTGTCCGGCTGTTCGCACGGCTCCAGAAAATCCACCACGAAGTCCGCCGCAAACGACTCGTCCGAACTGCGCGCCTCACTGAGCGACGACGAAGCTCCGCTTGATTCGCCGACGTGTTCTGCATTCGTTCGCAAGCAAGATTCGACCTCAGACCAGAAACCCACGTCCCCGGCAAACGATTCCAACTTCTGCCGACACTCCGCGCATTGAGCCACATGCTCGGCGACCTCCGCCTGCAACGCTTCCGGCAACTGATCGGCCAAAAGCAATCGCAGCCGTTCCGCATCACATGTTTTTTCAGGGACGTTCATGGGGACACTCTTGCATTGCTGAATCGCACGCGAGCCGCGTGCGCCACATTCCTATGTCTCCGCCTGCAACTCACTCACTCGCACACGCAACCGAGCGATGATTCGGCTGCGTGCGACATACAAATTCCCAACCGACATCCCAAGTTCTTCCGAGACCTCGACCGCCGAGCGACCGTCGATGCACGTTCGCCAAAACGCGGCCCACGTCGATTCGCGAAACTCACCGCGAATCTGCTGCGCCGCGCACAGCAGCAATTGCTGACGGTATTCCCGCTCAAACTCCGCCGACAGCGAAGCGTGCGAATCCGACTGCGCTGCGAGTTGGATTTGCCCATCGGTCCCGCCTTCCGCCACCACCCTTTGCCGCTCCTTGACCAGAAACTTGATAACCCGATTCCGAGCAATCTGAAACAACCATCGCCGAAATGACTCCTTCGCCCCATCCGGCTTCCACTGTTCGATGTCCTGAGCCACCGCCACAATCACCTGCTGACACACGTCCCTGGCGTCACTCTCTTGTAAGCCGTGCTTCCGCATCAGCCGCAAAATCAGCGGCTCATAGACCTCCAGAAATTCCACCCACGCCGCCTCATCGCGCACGCTCCGCAAGCGCACAACAAGACTCGGCCGAGTTTCTGGCGAAGGCGGCATTGGATTCCTCTGGAGAGATCAGTCCCGCTCCCGCGAAAATCTTACACGAAATCTGCGCGGACCCGCCCCAAGCGAGTGTCGATCGTCATCCCTTCCAGCTTCTCGCCGGAATCGAGAACCATGCCTGAGACGGATGCTGATGACGTGCGGTTCTGTCTGAACGAGCAGCGATCGCTATTCCGTGGCTGGCCGGGCTGATTCCGCTCGCGAGAACGACAGCGTGATGGACTTTGAAAAGCGGCCATCGCCGGTCAAGTTCACTGGGACAGTCGAGGATTTCTTGGGCTTGGCTCGGCCCCCTTGCTCTTCGGTCAGGAAGTCGATTTGCACTTCCGTGCCGCGGCCGTCGCCGTTGTCGTCGAGCAGCGGGTGCTCGGTCGCCAGGAGTTCTCGTTCCAGATACGACTGCGCGAGGTTGCGGACGACCGTGACGTACAGATCGAACAACGTGATCGTACCGTCTTGGTCGATGTCGAACTCCTTCGCTTCGGGCGGCGCGGAGAGCACGCGAGCGAGTTCGTGAGGGAACTCGGTCTCGTTGGTTTCCCAATCGGTTTCCGTGGCGCTGATGACGGCGCGGCCTTTGGCGGACAGCGGCTTGACGTAGTAACCGCTCGTCGGCGTAGTAATGAAGAAGACCTGTTCGCGCGCTGTCAGATCGGCAAACAGTTTGGCGAATTCTGTTTGTTGAATGTCCGGCCCCGGCAGGTTCAGCCACGAGTGCTTGCCGTCGTAATGACTGTGACCCACCACGATGACCCACAGCGCGTCATCCGGTTGCAACTTCGCGCCCAGAGTCGTGACGCTCTTTTCGAGTTCCGCGCGCGTCGCTCGTCCGGCGGACTTGATGATTTCGGCATCCGCATCTTGAGGCTCGTCGCCAAAGAGCACCTGCACGTCGGCGAATCCGAGTCGCTTGGAAAGTCCCTCGTGCAGCTTGATCACGGTTTCGGAATACAGCTTGTGATGCGCCGCGTCACCAGTCAGCCCGCAAACCACGAGTGCTCGCTTGGTGCCCAAAGCAACGGCTGACCGTTCGTCCGCTGCCACGAACGATGCCGAAAGAACAACCAGCATGATCGTCGACGCAATGATTCGAACAATTGGGAAACCAGCAAGTGCGGTCATGGCGTCTCTCTTCGAGGCTTGTCGATCTTGAAACTTGTGTGCGGCAATTCGAAGGACGTGACGTCTCTGAACAGTCGCGACGTGCGTCGCTATTTCGAGGGGTTCGCGAACAATCCGCGAAGCACGGCCAACGGCGATGGCTCTTCGCTGGGATTCTGTTCTTCGGCGATAAAGAGAGCTTCGCGCAGAGCTGGGTTGTCCGGTGAAAACGCCGCCGCCGAAACCACGTTCTTGTCCGCCATCGCCGAACCAGCCACTTGCCGATTCACCAAGTTCCACAACTGCGTGTGGCCGTTCCACAGGCCGACGATGAGTTCCTCGTTGCTGGCAAAAGTCAGTGCTCCGGGTGACGTCGCGCAGTCCAGAGTCGCCATCATTTTCCCCGTGGTCGCATTCAGCAGCACGACTTCGCCGCGACCGTTCGACATCCAATCGCCGACGGCCACCGCAAGTTGTCGTCCATCCGGCGAGAAGCGAACGCAGTTCACAGCGGACGCATAGGTCGGGAAATCGGTGAGTGGCTGACCGGTGACGAGATCAATCACTAACACGGCACCGTCTCGGCCACCGGCGGCGATCACGTTGCCTTGCGGAGAGACCGCGACGGAACGCAAAACGTCGGCATGACTCAGCACGACTCGCAGCAGCTCGCCGCGTGCGGAATCCCAAATTGTGACTCGGCCATCCTGATCAGCGGCAGCGAACCATTCTCCGTCTGGAGCAAACGCGATGGCAGTCATTCGCTGCGTCGACAGATCGGTCTCGGCATTGGTCTTCAGGTCCGTAAGGATCTTTCGAGCCGTCGTCGCTCGCACCACAAAGCGACCGTCCGTCGAAGCGGCGGTGGACCAGACTTTTTCACCCGGTCCTCGCAAACGCGACGACGTTGCGCTCGGCACTGGCGATGATCCGGCTGCGGAATTTGTTTCTGTCTGATCTGTGAAAGAAATGGCAGAGCCTTCGTCGCTCGATTTGGCAGACGCTGACGAATCGACCGCGAGAACCTCGAAGGACGGCAGTTGCAAATTGGCGATGCTCGCCGAGCCAAACACGAACGGCTGCAACGGCAACAGCAGCGCCGCGACGAGAGCAATCGCGCCGCGCATTCGGAATGAAAGAGCCTTGGGAGCGGCTCCTTGCATGATCTTGGTCAATCGGCGTCGCAGAAAATGAGCTTGCCCCAGTCCGCTGGCAATCGGCGGCAACGGTTGACGCGACTCGCACAGAAAGTCGATCGTGTCGAGCAACGCCTCGGCATACTGACGCGGAGCGTTCGGAAACTCGCCGACAACCCAGGCGTCGCAGCATTCTTCTTCCGACTCTTCGATCTGATGTCTCGCCCACCACACCACCGGATGCCACCAGAACAGCCCGGTTGTGACGAGTTCCAGCAATCGCACCCAATGATCGCCGCGCCCAAAGTGAGCCAACTCGTGAGTCAGCAACGTGGCGCGGGCATGGTCATCGAGTCGATCGGCAAGGTCCGATGGAAACAGCAACTTGGCTCGCGAGCCACAGCCCCACAGCATCGGCGAAACAGCCGCGTCAACGATGAGGACTTGGGGAGCCTGTCGTAGCCCCAACTTCGTGGCGAGCTGCTGCGTCTGCTCTTGCAACTCAACCGGAGCGATCGTGTCTCGCAGGACACGTCGCTGGAATCGAATGGCGCGAACGACCTGCAATGTCATCCACAAAACCGTGCCGGCCAACCAGCAACTCAACAACAGCGACTGCAACCTCGGACGACGTGCCCAATACATGGAGCACGTTTTCAACGTGCTCGTGACGAAGGACGGGGCGTCTCGACCAACATGGCGTGACTCGGTCTTCGCGAGGGGTGGTAAGTTTGCTGACGAAGACTCCGCGCGAGTCGCGCGATCAATCGTGACGAGCGAGTTTTCGAGACGTACAGAATCGGAACGCTGCACGGGCACGTTGGAAACGCGCCCCACTTCGGCGCTCCGCGTTTCGACAGCGGCCGGCGTTTCAATGGTCACCGGCAAATGGAACAGCGGCGGCGTGACGAACTTCAGCAACACCAGGACCCACAAGGTATGAGTCAACGCAGCTCGCCGAGCCACTCGGCTAACCACGAACGCCAACGCCGCCAACGGTAACACCGTCACAGCGTTGATTAAGGCAATGTTGAGAAGTGTGACCATGACAAATGGACCTCAGCGATTCTGACTTCTGCTGCTCCGACTTCTACTTCTTCTTTTGATCCAATTCGTCCAATAACCCGCGCAGAGACTTTCGATCTTCCAGCGTCAGACCGCGAGCCTTCACCAGACTGGTCAGCAACGGATGAATCTCTCCCTGACACAGCTTGTCCGCCGTGGTCTGCAACTGCCGAGCGATCAGCACTTCGCGTGCGACCGAGGCCGAGAACTGATGCGGCCACGTCTTGCGATTCCGCTTCACGCACTTCTTGGCTTCCAGCCGTTCCAGCAACTTTTGAACGGTCGCATTCAGCGCGGTCGTCCCTTCGGGATACAACCGCTCGGTCAATTCGCGCACCGTCGCCGTCTGCGATTCCCAGAGAACTTGCAGAACGGACAACTCGGCATCCGTGACATCTTGAGGCGTGCGAGCCATTGTGAATTCACCATTTCATCCATTGGAAACAAACCGCCAAAGTGGCCGCCAAGATACAGACACCATGTCTGGAGCTCAAGAATTGTTTGGAGAATGTTATTTGGAAAACGGGAACAGCTTCTTGAGCGACAGTTCGCGGCTATGGACACGGGCGAAGAACGGTTCCTTCGCGTCGTAGGGTGGTTTGCGCCACGCGACTTCCCAAACGGGCTTGTCGTCGAGCGAGGCTTTCAAGGCATAACCGGTCATCGGGGCGAGCGAGTAATGCCAGCGATAGACACCATCGGACTTCACGGCTTCGAGCACGATCATCAATTCCGGGTCTGTGCCATGCGCGTGAGTGAAGAGTGTTCCATCGAGTGTGTCGCTGTTTTCGGCTCCGAAACGGACGAGCGGCTTCGTGAGCAGTCGCAGTTCATCGGATTGTGGCCGACCCTCAAACTCGTCCGACGCGGTGAACCGTTTGGCGATGTCACGCATTTGGATCAATCGTTGCACGGGACTATTCGCCGGCACGGGGGCATTGGGAACCGACTTCACTTCGACGCCGGCGCGGTTCGGTTCCCAGGTCATCTTGCCTTGATGGGTGACTCGGAACGGGACAGGGGCGAGCGATTGAAACTCGTGAATCCAGAGGTCTTCGCTGGTCAGGAAGACTTGTGCTCCGACCATCGGCCGACCCGCTTCACTCTTCCAAACAAAGAAGCCGCCATCTTGCAGACCGCTCACCGGGTTGGTGAATCGCAACAGCGGCTCAAGTTCGACGGCCAACTTGGCTTTGAAGTCCGGAGCCAAAAGAAACTCATAGTCCTTGACCGAGTTTTTCATGAACTCCAATCGCTTGATCGCGACCTTCTCAGCGGTCGCCTTTTCGGTCTCCGAGTTCTTGTCTGGCTTCGCATCGGGCTTGTCTTCGGCCGCGAGTGTGTTGAAGAGAGACAGGCTCACGGCCAGAGCCGCGATGGCGTGCGCTATCAGTGATGTCAGGCGGGGCAGTTTCATGGGACTCACTTCGCTTTCGAGATCTTGTTGGCGCGAATCGACAGATTCTTGACGACAAATTCCGCACCGGAAGTCGTGTCGCTCGCGTCGGCTTGGATGGCGATATAGTGCGTGTCGCTGGTTCCGATCGGTCGGTGCGCGACGAGCCTGAACTTGTCGGAACCGGTCTCAGCGGTGAGGCAATAGAGAACTGCACCGCGACGCACGAGTCGCATCCGGCCCGACTCGGAGAAGTCCGCCACCGATTCTGACGAGAAGAGGTACTCGCCCTGCGGCGATCGACTCTGCGTCATGGCGGTCGTCCCCTTGGACTTCTCCCACTGTCTGGCTTCGATGCCGGATTCGCGTTTGCCATCCACATTCACCTTGAAGCTCAGGCCCGATCCCCAAGTGCCGCTGGGTGGCGTGGTCTTCAAGCCCACGTACTCGATCGTCGCGATGAAGTCACCGGACAGCCGCAGCTTCGTATGCACTCCCGCCGTCTGCGGCTTCGCTTCTCCGGCGGTGAGGAAGAATCGCAAACCATCGGGTGTCGGTTGAATACGCTTCGCAGCAGCAGCGGCATCCCAATGATAATTGAATTGGGTCGTGTCAAACTTCGAGCGTGTGAAGTCGAAGTTCACCGCGTCTGGAAGTTCTGCATCGGGAATCTCGGTCATTTTCCGCGAACTGGCCGCAAGCTCTTGCTGTTGAATCGGCGGCAATGTCTTCGGCCAGTCGCCTCGATAACGGATGTTGCGAACTCGGACGTCTGATTCGTTGGCGTAGTGGAACAGCCCGAAGTGCCGCAGGTTGGTCGGCTCGATGTCGCGAGTGAAGACGATGTCCCCGTTGAGTTCGATCGTCAGCGTGTCTCCCTTTGTCGCGAACTTGATCGCGTTCCACTCGCGCGGCTTGAGCGGCAGTTTCGTAGCAGCGTCGCTCCGCGACGCGCCCGCCGTCGCGCGATTGGCATTCGTGTCGCGGAGCGACACGGCTACGTTGACGTTATCCGCCCTCAGCCCTGTGCGATCCCAGCGGCCGTCGGTTAGCCAGTGAATCTTCACGCCGTCCGGTTCGATCAAGCAGACCATGCGATCGAGTGCCGGATGCACGAGCGTCTGGCCTTTCACCGTTCGTTTCGGCGCGTTCGCCCCGAGGTACGAAAACTGGTTGCTGGCCGGAGCGGCGAGTTTCACTTCGGGGTCATAGTAAAACTCGTAACGGATCTCGCCGTCTTCGAGCATCGGACGGTGATAGCGGATGATGTTCTCAACCTTCCGCCGATCGCGACTCGGATTCGCGTCGAGCATCTGTGGCGACGTCAGCACTCCCTCGTCGAGCTTCCACTCAAACGAAGGTTTCGCGGCATCGGTGGCGAAGTAGTCGGTCATCCAACTTTTGAGATCAGACTGTGCGAGCAGGTCGATTTCATTCGGGATGAGCGGCTCACCGGTGATGACAATGTCGCGAACAGCTCGCGACGCGTGCTCCGGCATTCCAACAACCGCCAGCCAAGGATCGGGCTGTTCGGGCAGCGCTTCTTCGTAGAGCTTTTGCCCGTTGACGAAGCTCGTGAAGCGTCCGTCTTTCACGACCACTTTGTAGTCATGCCATTGCAGCACCTTCGGCGTAATCGGCTTCGCAATCGGCAATTCGACGATGGGAGGCCGCACATGCAACACCTTCACTTCGTTGTGCGTGTACCTGAGCGCGTTCGCGATCCCCGACACCATCAGCATCGACTCGCGCCAGTCAAAGTGTGACAGGCGACAACGGACCTCGTAGTTGCCGAGCAGCGGCGATTGAAAGTACGCGCCGTCGAATTCGTGCCCGCCGCGTTGAGCGATTTCACCCGCGACGACATCGAACGACGCAATCGGATAACCCTCGCCGCGCGACTTCGCTGTCGGCTGCGAGACCGTTCTCCACTGAGTTGTTTTCGGCTGCGAACCAAACTCTTCGGGAACGCCGCCGTAAATCAGAGAAAGTGCCTGACCGTGAAGCTGTCGCACGAAGCGAGCGAACTCCGGCGTCCCCGGCTTGCTCGCTTGCAGTTGTCTTCCCTTGATGCGATCGAGCAACTCGAACGCGGCATCGCGAGTCGTCGGATGCTGAATCGCGAGACTCGCCAACGCGACGTCGCCCCAGCAAGCGTACTGCGGACCCTCTTGATTGGTGATGAGCTGATGACACTCCCAAACATTGGCCAGCGCTTCGTCAGGCTGATCTCGCAGCAGCGCGATGATGCCCAGCAGCGCCGCTCGATTGCGAGCCATCTCCGGCGAACTGGTCGGCGGATGTTTGAGCACTTCCTGTTTGAGTTCGTCGAGCCGATCAAGCTCCGCCGCCGCGAGCACCAGCAAGATCGCGGGACAAACAAAGTTCCCACCGGTTTGCACCAACCGTTGATCAACCGCTTGTCGAGCTTCCGCCGTCGCCACATCAATCGGATTCTCGTTGAGCACGGGCGGAGCAGGGTGCGTCGGCGTGAAGGCTCCCGACATTCGCAGCAGGTCGCTCGACTCGTTCGGCATGACCCAGCGTCGCAGAAACTGGAATCGCTCCGGCGTCTCAAGCTTGACCGCACGGCGATAGACCGCGAAGGCATTATCCGAGAAGTATTGCTCTCCGATCACATGCGTCAGGAAGCGAGAATTCGGCAGCGGCTCGGTCGGAGTCGGCGCTTCGATCGCGGCCCGCACTTCGTCGAACGTCTTCGGCCAGTCTCCCGTCAGCACGACGTTGCGAACTCGCAGTTCCGTTTGCGCGGCATCATGGAAGAATCCGATTCGCCGCGAGTTCGTCGCCACGATGTTTTCCGTGACGATCTCCTGGCCGTTGAGTTCGATCGCGAGCAACCCGCCGTTCAACGACATCCCGACACTGTTCCAGCCGTCTTTCAATTCACCCGCGCAAGCACGACGCGCCAGCGAGTGGTTTGTGTCGCCCGTAGCCACACCTCGCCAGAGCGTGGGTGCGTTCGTCGCTCGATCGGACGTGTTTGTCGCGCGCTTGTCTGTCGGTTGCCCACGCTCTGGCGAGGCGTGGCTACCCAGTACATACACCGTCTCGCCAAACGTCGGATGCGCGGTCGTCTTGTCGGCCTCATGGAAGAACTCGTAGCGCAGCGTTTCTCCATCTCGCAGCGGTCGCTGATACGACAACCACGACGGCGACTCGTCCGCCCAAAAACTGTTGCGTCGAGCGGATCGCAGTTCGCCATCGACGAGCATCCAATCGGTCTGGCTTTGACCCACTTCGACAGGCTCGCCCTCCATCGTCCCGTCATCTTCGACCGCCGTTGAGTACGTTTGATTGTTCTGCGTCACCTTCACTTGGATGTATCGCCGACTTCGCAGCGCATCGGGCTTTGATTCGCCGAAGTGTGACGCGACCCAACCTCGCAACCGAGCATCGCCCAGCAACGACACTTCGCGTGGAATCGTCGGCGAGCCGGTGATCCGCAGATTGCGATACGTCGGCGTGAAGCCCACCTTGCCACCCAGCGTTAGCCACGGTGCGGCAGTTCCAGCCTGGTCTTCCAGAACCAATTGCCCATTCGCAAAGTGACGGACCGTGTTGCCATTCACTTGGATCGTGTAGCGGTTCCACGGCGACCGATGAAGCAGGTTCGTCATCTTCGGACTGTTCTCGTAGCCCGAACCACCTTTGCCTGTGATATAGACCACATCGTTGTAGGCATAGATCTGAGTCGACACACCGCCGTAGCCCGTCAGCCCCTCGGTCCAACCTCCTTCGCGACACTCGACATTCAGTTCGAACGAACCGGTCAACGGCACGGCGAAGCACAAATCGGATTCGGCACCGTTCGAGACGTGCGACAAATAGCCTTCGTGAGCGAACCACGTCGGCGGCAACGCGCCCATCATGCGTTCGTTGGCCGTGGCAAAGTGAATGGTGTCCCACATCTTGGGCCGCAGCTTCAGCCAGTCGGTGTGAATCGGCGAATCGCGATCGTCCGCGCGTTGTTTGCTGAGTTCACCGATCAAGTTCGGGGTCGCCGGGCCACCCGTCGTTCGCAGTCGCATCAATTCGGTGAGCGCCATGCGAAAGTGATCGCGGATGCGAGCCGCTTGTGTGCGTTGTCCGTGCTCAATGAGCTGCTTCATCAGCGACTCCGCGACTTCTCGCCACTCCGGATGCAACGCCGCTTCGACTGCGATGACGTAAGTCTCCAGCGGTGGCTGCGGCTTGTTGGCCAACTCCCACGGCGGCACTTCTTTCGTCGTCACCGCCAATAACTCGGCCAATCGCACAGCGACTTCATTCGCGGAACCGGCTGGTTTTATTGGACCTTTCGAGTCATTCGCCGATCCGTCACGCATCACGAGCGCCAGCGTCCGCAACCCCTTCACCGACACCGATTGATCTGGGATCGCGACCAACTCGCCAATCAATTCATCGAGTTTGCCAAGCTCCCGCGCGGCCGCGATCAGTTCCCAATTCGTGCTGAAGACATCGAGCAGCAGCCCGCTCCCGAGGTTCGGTTGATGATCGTTCGGCACGAAATCGACCAGCGACCGCACCGCCTCTCGCTCACTGTTTGGCAGCGCCCACTTCCGCAAGAACTTCAACCGTTCGGCCGGCGCGAGCTTCCGCAACTCCCGCGCAGCTCGCGCGGCCATGTTGATCGAGTTCGATCCTTGGTTGTATCGCAAGGCTCGCGCGTCCGGAGTGATCGTCGCGACGTCGAGACCCTCCGCAATAGCCCCGGCATCCAACAACGCCGCTGCGGCTTGCTGCTTGAGGACATGATCCAAATAAGTCGCGTAGTCCGCTCCGAACCGGCTCGCATTCATCGGCTTCGCAATTGACGCCAGCGTACATCGCTTCGCGTCATCCGTTCGGCCCGCTCGCGCATGCAGCTCCGCCGCACGAACTCGCAACCACGGAGCATTCATCCGAAAACTCGACTCGACCGGCAACGCCTGCTGCGCCTGATCAACGATCGCTTCGAGCAACGCCAACCCAGCCGCTTCCGACTTCGGTTCCTGCAATGCCGCCGACACCGCATGACACAAGTCATCGAGTCGCTGCTCTGTCGCTACCTTCGCGTTGTCGATCAATCCCTTCAGCAACATGTTCGCCGATTTCACGTCCATCTCCGCGACCGCAAGCTGCACCGCGATGATTCGTGCGGAGGTCGTATCCAACTTCGTCACAGCCGATGCCGCGTCCTTCTTGTCTTCCGCTCCCTCATGGGCCCGCTCACCAGCCAACGCCGGCTGCAATCGCCGTTTCAATTCCTCCGTCTGCTTCGCGAGCACCGACCAACGGACCAACTCCGCACCAACACTCTCCGGCGCAGGCCAGCGCGAGGCTTGTTGATTCAAAACCCTCACGTCGAAGGCCAACTGCGACTGAGCCGGAAACAGAAAAGCTCGTCTCGCTGGTTTCAGCGGCACAACCACGTCTCGCAAGAACTCCGCCACCTCAACCGGCGGAGCGTTCATCTCGGTCCAGAGCTTCGACAACCGCAACAGACTCGGCGCGATCATCCGCGAGTCCACGTCGTTGAACAGCTCCTTGGCCCCTCGATCTTGAAACGCCTCGCGAGCGAACTTGAGCGACGCCTTGAGGTCGCCCTTCTCCGCTTGCTCAATGGACTGAGCCAACTGCGGATGTCCCTGAAACATCGCCTGCTGAGGCTGCTGCCGACCTCCCAACAGCGACTTCAAAAAATCCACCTGAGCCATCGCGGGCTGCGGTCGTGTTGAACAACACACCACAACGAACAACGTCAGGCACCAAAAATGTCGAGATCGAATCTTCATAGTCCTATCCTTGCGCTGCGAAACTACGACTCAGTAGGTTGGGACTCCGTCCCGACCCTTCCTGATGCGCGGGCTGGTCGGGACGGAGTCCCAACCTACTTCTCCGCACCGCGGCGCGGATGAAAGCTGTTGTAAATCTTGTTGATGTTTTTCTGGTCGCCGAGATTGTTCTCTTCGTGCGATTTGTCGAGCGGGGCTTCCCAGATGCGTCGGTCGCCGTCGTAGGCCACCACGCTCCAGTAATGAAACCGTGCGAAGGCATAGCGAAACCCAGTGGCCTGTTTGCCGTCGCGGGATTCCTCGAACGCTTCGATCAGCAGCAGCACTTCGGGATCCGTCGCCACGACGAACGAGAAGATCGCTCCGTCCAGCACTCCCGACTTCGGTGATGCGTATTCCAACAACGGACGCGGAGCGAGCCGCAATTCGTTCTTCTCCTCATTCGGATTGATGAGTTCCGCGCGGAACGGCCGAGCCAGTTGTCGCATTTGCAGAGAGCGATTCCCGTGCGTTGCTTTCGGTTCGGGACCATCCGCGAAGTCCTGCCACTTGATCCCGGCCTCTTTCGGAGTCCACGCCGTCGTGCCTCCGAAGCTGGCGTGCAACGCGCCGGTCGCCAGCGAATGAAACTCGTGCTTCAAATACACTTTGCTGTCGTACTCGTAGGTGAAGAACGACCCGATCGCCAGCGGCCGGTCTTCGTGCGTCCAAACGTAGATCGCCCCGCGCTCCTGCTGCCGAGTCGGGTTCGTCCAATTCAGCAACGACTTCTCGTTGAGCTTGAGTTTGGCTTTGTCCTTGGCGGACTCGATGACGTACTTGCGCGCGTCCTCAAAGAACGCGGGCATTCCACTGTCCCGCGTCGGCGGTTGAGCGAACGCCGCCAAACTCGGCAAGAGAAGCCCGACGCAGAAACTCAGAATCGAAAAACCGAAATTCCATCGAATCAAATTCATCGCAACCTCACTTGCTGCTTTGCGGTGGTAACTCTTCGATCGCTCGATCCCGCACCAGTCCGTATGTGTTGTCGGCGTTGCCGAACATCCCATCGGGATCGTCACGCAACGACGTCCACACTCGCTGGCCTTTGTGATCCACATACAAGTCCGAGATCGACATTCGCACCGTGCGGTAGTACCACGCCGTGCGACCGACTTCTTTGCGAGCTTCCAAGATCAGGATGATTTCGGGATCGGTGCCGGCGTCGCTGACGAACGCCAACAGCGCGCCGTCGATGACATCACCTTGCGGCTTGTCGTAGCGATACAGTGGCTTCGGGAGCAGACGCAGTTCCCAGCGTTGCTTCTCAACGTCGGTCGAGTTGGCTGAGAAGTCGCGTGCGACCGCTCGGAGTTGCAGAGTCCGTTTGGCGAACGTGTCTTCGACCTTCGGAGAGTCCGGCAGCGGCTTCAACGTGACACCCGCACCGGGCAGCCACTTCGATTCGGAATCTTTGAAATTCGGAAACAACCGGTCGGGGCCGAGCGCGTGGAACTCGTGCATGATGTCGCGGCGATTGCCCCCCGCCGGGTTGGAGAAGACACCGCCGATCACAACCGGCCGGCCTCCATCGACCCAGACATACATCGCTCCGCTTTGTCCGTTCGCTCGCGAGAGGTTCTGCCAGCGAAAGACCGGCTCGGCGACGATCTCGGCTTTGCGTTTCTGATCCGGGCCGATCCACATCTCCCAGCGCCTGGCTTCGTCTTGATAGAGTTTCTGCAACCGAGGATCGCTCTGCGGAATTTCACGATCCTCCGCACGGCTCAATGAAGTGGCCACTGACAGCAGACACAGCGTCATTGCAAACCAAGTTGTGTTGATTTTGGCGATCACGGTTTGGCTTTCGTTGCGGGAGCGGCCTTCTTGTCGTTGGCAGCAGGCTCCAGGGGAATGTGCGCGGGCGTGAACAACGCATACGGCTCCTTCGACAGATTCAGCGGGTTTTCGATTTTCGGAACCGACCAGACCTCTTTGTCTCGAAACGTGACTCGCAGCGCGTCGCTATTCATGCGCACGAGACCGAAGCGCCACTTCGCGTTGTCATTCGACTTGGTCGCTTCCAACAGCAGGAACGCTTCGGGGTCGGTTCCTTCGACGAACGCGAACATCGCACCGTCCGAGTAATCCGCCTTCCCGTTCGGAGCCGGATATCGAAAGACCGGTTGCGTGAGCAATCGAAGCTGTCGCTTCACTCCTGAATCATTGCCGCGTGTGTCCGCAAGATTCGCGACGAAGTCACCGGCCAGCCGCCGCATCTGCACGAGCCTCGCCGCTGGAGTCTTCGCCGAAGCATCCGCATTCGCGAGCGGCTTGAACGTCAGCCCCGGTTTCTCGGTGTTCCAAAACCGGACGTCATCGAGTCGTCCCGACATGCGACTGTCGGCCAGCGAGCAGACTTCCAACGTGCGACCCCAATCGGGCGAGAACCAGCGATACCAACTCGCGATCACCGCCGGGCGGCCATTGTCCGTCCAAACAAAAACCTCGCCGAAGACTGACCCGGCTGTTGGATTCGACCAACGCAGAATCGGCTCTGGATACAACGCGAGCTTCGAGTTGCCCGCCTCTCCGGCGGTGAATTCGCATCGGCCTACGAACTCCCTCGCCGACGCGGCCACGGAAAGCTGCAATTCTTCACGCGAGCGTTTCGCCACTTCGGACTCAGCCACCGGTTTGTCGGCGGGCTGCTCTTGAGCAGATAACGATGGCTCGCTCACCAACAGTACGGCGACGACAAACGTCATCCAACGACCTTGAAGATTCCGTGTAATCGCCGCCTTTTGAATTCGATCGGTCATGTCATCTCTTCCAGTTTGCGAGCGAAAACGTAACCGCGTGTGCTGGGATGTTCGGTGTCGTTGGGAGCTCGAACGCGCACATCGAGCGACTCGCGATCGAGCGGCTTGTGATCCAGTTCGTTCACGAACTTCCGCGCATACGCCTCGGAGGCGATGTCGTAAGCCGCGCGAACAGACTCGGAGGACGAGGACATCTCAGACTATTCCTTGAGTTCGCTGCCGTCCGGTCCAACGCCCGGAATCTCGATCGGAGCGAGGCTTCCCGTGTAAGGCGAATCGTTCCCTTTCTGAAGCGGCATCCCTTGCCACGCGATGGACTCATCAATGGTCAGGACCACCGACTGTGCTCCGGTCATGCGGCCCGCGGCATAGTTCCATTTCGTGCCGTCGGATTCGAGTATCAGCACGACTTCGGGGTTCGTGCCGAATGCGAACAGGAAGATCGCTCCGTCTGCATTCTCGGCATTCGAGGGGACATAGCGATCGACCGGTTGTGTGAGCAGTCGCAGCTCGCAGCGTTCCTTATCGACCTCTTCGACAGCGGCGAATCGTTTGGCGATCTCACGCATCTGGATCAGACGGCGTGGCGGCGTCTTGTCCGGAACAGGTGCGTTAGGGATTGCTTTGAACTCATAGAGCGTTCCCACCGGAGACCAGCGGATGTCATCCGATGCCACAGAAAACTTCGTTGCCGTCAGCGAGCTGTACTCGTAACCAATACACGGCTTCCCGTACGTCGTGCGATGCAACTCCGTCGTGATGAGCGCCTTCGGTCGCCCCTTATCACCGAGCTTCCAAACCGCTGCCGCCACGCAACCGCGAGCCGGATCGCTGAACCGAAAAATCGGCTTGGCGGCGAACTTCGTCGGAAACCCCGACTCGCGCGAATCGACATCCGCAGCAGCCACTCGTTTCTGCATCGCATCGAGCCGCTGCCCCGCGAGAACTTCATCACGGCTTTTCCCCACCGGATTCGTTTCGTCCGCACGAACGACGCCACTCAGTGTCACGACAACAGCGATGGCCCAGACAACGAGGTGACGTTGTCGAGTTGGCATCCTTCGTGGCTTTCGAGTCATCGCGATCAGTTCTGCCATGAGGCAATTCCGTTTCAACAGTTGATTGGTATTGGGGATGATGGAAGTCTTGTGAAGCGTTTATCTTCGCTGACGCTGCGGGTGAATTAGGCGAGTCCCACGACTCGCCGCCAGATCCATTCGACGCTGAGCAACCCCAGCAGCCAGGTCCACAGCCACCAAGTGCTCCACAGCGGCGTCTTCGTCACGATGGGGCTTCCGACTTTCATCGGGACATCGCGCAGCACCTCGGCCAGTTGCGTCGAGTCGTTAATGACGCTGCCGCCGGAGTGCTTCGCAATGGACGCCAGCAGTTCGTGATTCGGGAATGGATTTTGTTGCTCGAACGGATCGTGCAGGATTTGAATGTCGAGCGACGTGCTATCGACCTGAGTGAACTCTTCCATCGCCGTCAGTTCGACTCGCAATGATTGACTGGCCGAACCAACCGTCAGTGCGTCGGCGATTGGCAATTCCAAAGCAAACGCCGGTTTGCCTCCAACGGCGTCGGTGCGCGGGAGGTCGAACTCTTCGCCCCAGGCGATGAACGAGCCGGTCTCACCGCTCTCGCGCGGCTTGCCGTCGGGCCAGCGAACGGGCGAGTAATTCGATTCGAGATCGTTCAGCGAAGTCTGCGGTTCGATCATCGACGTGATTTTGTACGAGCCGGTTTGATTCGCAGCCTCATCGAACGCGGCCGCCGTCAGCGAGATCGTCTCGCCGGGGCGATAGAACTTCTTGTCGGCGGTGACGACGAGGCGACGACGGCCGATCGACGAACTCTCGGTCAGCCAATAAATCGCATTCCGCCAAAACTTGCCGCTGTACTTCGAGTCGCCACCGCCCCACTTGGTCAGGAAGTCATTCGCCCACGGCGGTGTGATCGGCATGGCCATCGCCATTGTGCGGCCTCGACCGTATTGCCCGGCGACGATGGCCGGCTGATTCGAGGCGTTGGCTTCAAGAGTCCCCGGCGAACGGGGGGCGTCAGCCCCCTGGTTCGATCCCGGTTTCGTTTCGG
>JAYUFI010000210.1:0-2507 GCA_043738805.1 Planctomycetaceae bacterium
GCAAATAGCGCTGATGGTATCCACCGATGGAATCAGTCATGGGCGAAGTCTAACGGGGACATCCCAATGGCTCGAAGCAACATGAGCGTGATCGCGGCAATTCATCCGTAGTCCGGCCTTGCCATCCGCAGGCAGTTTCATTTCGATTTCTTCCTGCGGATGGCAAAGCCGGACTACGGATGAAGAAAGTCAGGCAACTCAATCTCCAAAAGTATTGCCTCTTGGCAACATCAGTGACCGCCGACATCGGATGACAAAATCAAGACGGAGTCTCGGTCACTGAGCGGCATCGCAGAGTCGGTTGTGAAGCAGCGACCGTTGATGTTGGCGAGCAGTCCCGGCTTCAGTCGTGAACCATCGAGACAGCGTTTGCCAAACTCGGGCAGTTTTGTCGCAGTCGCCAATAACACGTCGGCCAGTGTCGGTGAATGAACCTCAACATCGAGTGTGTTCACGCCGACTTGATGCCGAGGGATCCCGAAGAATTCGACTCGCACGCTCGGCATGAGATTACAACAGTGCTTTCAAATCGCTCAGACCGATTTCTTCGCGACTCGCGAACGGTTCGGCGAACGCGGTGCCGATCGTCCAACCCCAATAGCGTGCGCGATCACGGATGTCGTCGAGTGGTGTCGGAAAGACTTGTTCGCGACCAGTGATGAACTGCGATTCGTAGCTGCGAATCGCGGCCATCTTCTGGTCAATGTGTGACGTGATATCGAACACGAACGTGGGTTTCGGATGAATCCGCAGATGAATGCTGAAGAAGTACAGCATCTTCGGCGGCCAGTACGGTTCACCCGGCATGTCTGATTTCGACAACTTGCTCCAGAAGCGTGCGTCATCGGCCAAGCGGCTCGCGACGACGTGATCGGGATGCGCGTCTTCCCAATACGGAGCGACAACGATTTTCGGTCGCGTTAGCCGAAAGACTGACGCCAGCACGCGACGCGATTCGAGATCCGCTTGCAAGCTCCGATTCGGCAAGCCGACGTTCGCTCGCCAATCGAGTCCAAGAATTTTTGTGGCCGCATCGGTCTCGTTCGCTCGACGTTCGAGCGAACCATGCGGAGTCGGCTCGCCAGTCGTGAGGTCAATCACGCCGACTCGTAGTCCTTGTTGACGGCAAGCGAGGATCGTTCCGCCGACGCCGATCTCAGCATCATCCGGATGTGGTGCAACGACTAAAATATCAAGCGGTGTAGAAAGTGTTTTCACGTCGTCTCAACGTCGCCGTTTACTTTGTAGCCCGGTTTTTCAAACCGGGAGAAGTCAGTTCGCGTCAGTGGCTCTTTTCACCCGGCTTGGAAAACCGGGCTACGGAATCATTCAGCCTCGCTAGTGAGCGGCTTCAGACGTCGCCGGTTCTTGCTTCTGGGTGGCACCGCGAAACTCCGGCCAGCGCCCCCAAGCGTATTGCCATTCCATCCACATGCGGAGGAACGACCACAGCAGCCGCATCTTGGAAAGGTGCTCCGGCGAAAGTTTGTTCTGCGTGAGATGCGACGATGTCGCGGCTGCCGCGAGCCCCCAACGTTGAGCAAGTGCTCGGCTGACGCCATCTGGCGATAAGTCAGGAGCGGAACCCTCGGCCATCAAGCCGCTGGCGTCGGCGACGACGAATAGCTCGAAAAGTTGACTGCGACACGGATCGACTTCGAGCGGTTTCGTTTTCCGTTCGGCGTCGCAAATCAAATCGTCTAAACGGCGGATCAGATCGTCGGCCAAAGTTTGTGAAGGTGTGTGTTGCATGATGTCCTATGATGGAGTTCCACGAGCGCGACGGGCAAGAGTGGTGCCTGTTCTGCAAGACCACTCGCTTGTGTGTCGTGCTAATTTTGGCGGACGGAAAACATTGCCGAGTAGTCGCCAGCGGCACATAACAGAACAGAGCTGCGGCTTGCAGGCAAGTGTCGGTGGCAGATTGCGGCTTAAACGGTGGTTCGGTGAGGCCGAGGATTCCGGTTATGGAACGGAGGCCGATTTGACCGCGCACAAAAAAGCCCGGCATCTCGAAGATACCGGGCTTTTGAGATCAGACTGAGTTCGATTGGTTTACGGGAAGAGAAAGAATAATCCGGTCCAAACACCCGCTTCGACAGCGGCAGCATGAGTGTTCCACGGAACTCGGTAGTATTTCTTCGGAGCACATTCGCCTGGACGGTAATAACCGAGCGTGTACATTTTTTTGCAGACCGGATCGATCGTCATCTGGTACGGCAACCCCGCGAACTGGACTCCGAACCGAGCGACCGAAACGAACGGTTGAATCAAGTCGTGATGCGTGTGGCCGTATCGTTCCAAGGCAGGGTCTTCAAAATAGAGTGGATGATGCCATTGATCCGAGGCTCGCCATTGATAGAGGCAATCGCTCATGGGGCGAGACGCGTAGGCCTCTTCACCCAATTTGAACTCATTGGGACATTCAGGAACGTTGCCGTTTTCGTCGGCTTGGCAGGGAAGCCCATCCGCACGAGGACACAGATTCCAGCACACCTCACCCTTGA
>JAYUFI010000211.1:0-2505 GCA_043738805.1 Planctomycetaceae bacterium
AACCTCGACGCTGAACCAAACGGCAAATGCGTAATGATTCGTGCTTTCACGCAATTCTCCGAATTCGACCTAGACTTCCATTGCTTGGCCCATAGGTCAACGACTGAGATCACCGACTCTACTCGTCGAAGTCCTGCAATCCATCACTTCTAATCACTTGGCAGAATTCACTGCACTCTCCGATTGCACATCAGAACTCTGAAGGAACTTAGCTCATGTTGCTTGCCCGCTGGCTCAAAGGTATTTCAGGTCGCATTGCTGGACGTCGTCAACGAGTGCGTTCTGTCACGCGACGCAATCTCATTTGCGATTCATTGCGAGATTCTCACGCCGCGTCTTGGATCATCTCCTCGAGTAGCTCGCGACGACATTCGTCAGAGTTCAATGCGGCCATCGAGTTTTTGGAGGATCGCTCGCTGCTGTCAACGATCTCGATTGTGGCAGCGGCGAACGCTGACGAGCAGAGATCAGTGTCCGGACAATTCACGGTCACGCTCGACAGCGACGCAGCGGTTAACACCCTCGTGAGCTATGACGTTTCCGGAACAGCCACAAATGGCACGGATTACTCGACGCTAACCGGCTTTGTTTTGATTTCTGCTGGCACACACTCAGCGAACATCGACGTCTCTGGCATCAGCGACGACACGCAGATTGAGGGCACAGAAAGTGTCACGCTCACAGTGACAGGCAGCGATCGAGGCGACACGCCCTTGGGCGGGAGCAATGTCGCGACTGTCACGATCGCGGACAACGACACGGCCACCGTCTCCATCGTCTCTAGTACCAGCACTGTCACCGAGGGAGGCGCGACCGCCAGCGTCGTCGCCACACTAAACCTGACTGCGAACGGAACTCCGAATTCCGGCATATTGCAACACGCTGTCACTGCGACATTCGCCGGCAACTCGGACTTCTCCGCGTCAACGGTGACATTCGTTGCGGGATCGGCAAGCAGCATGACGAAGACCATCGTCGTCACCGCAATTAATGACACGCTGATTGAAGGAACGCAGTCGTTTCCAGGCCAAGCTCTGACGGTCACTGGCCCAGCAACCGGCTCCGGCTCGCGACAAATTGATGTCTTGGACAACGACTTTGCAACCGTGTCAATTGACGGCGGTACGACACCGTTGACCGAAGGTGGTTCGTCGAGCAATGTCACGGTCACGCTCAACACCATCGCCAACGGGATTGCTGGAGCAGGCACACTTGAATCTGCCGTCGTCGCCGACTTCGCTAACAATGCCGACTTCACGACAACCGGTGCCACGTTCAACGCGGGCGCTGGTAATAGTGCCACAGCCGCCATCAGCGTTACCGCTGTCAATGATCTCTTGATTGAGGGTTTTGAAACCTTCTCCTCGCAAGCGTTGACCGCCACCGGAGCCGCAACGGCCTCCGGCTCGCAAGACATCGCCATCACCGACAACGATACCGCAACCGTCTCGATCTCTGCGGGAACAACCTCTGCAACGGAGCTGGGAGCAACTGGTTCCATCACCGTCACTCTGAATCTCACTGCCAACGGCAGCGCAGGTGGCCATCTGGCGTCCAATGTCACGGCGACACTTCCCGGCAACGCAGATTATTCCGCTTCCACAGTGACCTTCACTTCCGCCAACTCGGATGGCGACACCGCCGTCATTACCATGACAGCCACGAACGACACACAGATTGAAGGCACAGAATCGTTCACAAATCAGGCGTTGTCAGCAACCGGCTCCGCCACCGCGAGTGGCGCGCATGACATCACCATTTTCGATAACGACTTCGCCACGGTATCAATTGCCTCTGGGACCACGTCAGCAACAGAAGGGGGAGCAACCGGAACCGCTCCCGTGAAGTTGAATCTGAGTGCGGATAACGTTGCTGGAACCGGAACTCTGGCAACACCGATCACGGCCACCTTGCCTGGCAATTCAGACTACACCGCTTCGACGATCACCTTTAATCCCGGTGCCACTGATGGTGCCACAGCCAACATTGTTGTGACCGCCACCAATGACACGCTCATCGAAGGAACTCAATCCTTCGCCGGACAATCACTGAGCCTCACCGGGCCTGCCACTGCAAGCGGATCACGAACCGTCAACATCTTCGATAACGACACCGCAACAGTCTCGATCGCCGGCGGAACGATCGCGTTGAATGAGAGCAGTTCTACCACCGTCACGGTCACTTTGAACACAGTCGCCAACGGCATCGCCGGAGATGGCACATTGGAAGCAGATGTTTCAGGTGACTTCGCCAACTTCACAACGACCCCTGCCACATTTTCCGGCGTCGGCAACAACACCACCGCCACCATTACGATCTTCGCCGCCGATGAAGCCCACGGAACCTTCTCCACGTCCCTCGTTGCCTCCGGCCCTGCCACAGCCAACGGCACGCTAGACATCATCATCACCGACCTGAATGACAACGCGCCCGTGATCACGACGAGCACGTCGCCATCCGTGGCGGAGAACAGCACGTTCGTGGCCGCGTTGACTTCCACTGACG
>JAYUFI010000212.1:0-17569 GCA_043738805.1 Planctomycetaceae bacterium
GAGGCCACTCTGTCGGAGCCAAGCCTGCGTCGGATCATCTCGTTCATTCAGCCGTCGGTCGGACATTTGGACGATGGTTCGAGCGGCAGCGATGCGTCCCCAAAAACCGTCGAGCAGGCAGCTTCATCCCGCTTTTATGGTGCCATGCAAACGCAGCTTGCCGACTTGGAGAAACAAGCTCGCAAGGCCAAAGATTACACGTCTTCCGCGCACTGGTTTGAGACTGCTGCCAAGAAGATCAGTCAACTTCCCAGCCGTGACGTTGATGCCGACTTGCTGAACTGCTCCGCCAGTGTCAGCGCCAAACTGCGGGCAATTGCACGCTCATTGCGCGGGGTGCCGCTCGATGTTGGTGCTCTGCAATTCGAGAAGAAGCAAGAAGCCTACGTTTACCCAAACAACTACTATGTCAGCACGCCGTGGACGAACTACGCCGTCAGCTACGGCGCGGGCTACGCGTATGCTCAGAACCGTGTTGAGTACCGGAACAACTTCGCCGAGATCGAAGCCAAACAAGTCAAAGTGATCGCCGACGCTGAAAAAGACCGTCAGAAAATTTGGGATATGATCATCGACGAAACGTCGGTCATTCGCTCGCGCCTCTCTCGCAAATTCGAGACGGAGTTTTGACTGCTATGAATGATGACTCTTCCATTAAACTTACGACACTCTGACCCCACTGAGCTTGTCTCGGTGGGGTTGCTACGGTTGAAACTAATCTTCGCTTTTGATTCTTGGACCTCGTTGAGACTACATCATGATTTCATTTCGCCGAACAAGCTTTCTCACGACTTCAATGTCTGCTGTATTGCTGGTGCTCTCTGGTTCGGGCTGTGAGCAAGCCAACAGTGCGGCGGACAAGAAGCCGGCCGCACCCGTCAAAGTTGAAGTGGCCGCGCCGCTCGAACAAGAGGTCACTGACTTCCAAGACTTCACCGGACGATTGGATGCGGTTGAGTCGGTTGAGATTCGTGCTCGCGTTAGCGGTTATCTGACGAAAGTCGGCTTCGATCCAAGTATTGAGCTCGGTGCCGAGGTGAAGGCCGGTGACTTGCTGTTTGAGATTGACGAGCGGCCATATCAGAACACTTTGCAGAAGGCAGAAAGTGAATTGGCCCAGGCTCAAGCGAGACTGAAGACGACGACGGCGGATTTCGCTCGCACCGAAGAACTCTTCAAAAAGAACGCGGCCACGCAACGCGATCTCGATTTCGATTCGGGCAACAAAGCCAGTTCCGAAGCCGCGATTATGGGCGCGAAAGCGTCGATCAGTCAGGCGACGCTCGATTTGGAGTTCGCCAAGATCACGGCTCCGATCAGCGGACGAATCAGCCGGCCGTTGCTGACGGTCGGCAATCTCGTGACGCCCGCGACTGGCACGCTCACGAGCATCGTGTCGGTCGATCCGGTTTATCTCTATTTCGACATGGACGAACCGACGCTCTTGAAGCTGCAAAAGCTCGTGCGTGAGGGGAAGCTCGAAGGGCCGGAGATGCGTGAGATTCCGTTGCTGATGGGATTGGCCAACGACGACGGGCACCCGCATCGCGGTAAGCTCGACTTCGTGGAGAACCGCGTCGATCCCAATACCGGAACGATGCGAGTCCGCGGCGTCTTCGCAAATCCGAAGCCAAAACGCGGTGCCCGACCGCTCGCACCGGGCTTGTTCGCGCGAGTCCGCTTGCCGCTCGGCGAACCGCACAACGCCGTGTTGATCTCCGAACGCGCGATCGGTCGCGATCAAGGTCAGGCGTTTGTGTTCGTCGTGAATGCCGAGAACGAAATCGTCTATCGCCGAGTCAAACTCGGCCCGCAACACGATGGCTTGCGAGTTATCACTGACGGACTGCAAGCGAGCGAACGGATTGTGGTCAACGGCCTGCAACGCGTGCGGCCCGGCTCAAAGGTTGATCCACAATCAAGTGAGATAGCAACCAGGAAATAGTGTGACGAAGCCGCATTGTGGCACGACGCTCCGCGTCGTGAAGCGCGTCGCGCCACACTCCATAGGAATCGCATGGCCAAATTCTTCATCGACCGTCCCGTCTTCGCCGTCGTTATTTCGCTGGTCATTGTCTTTGCGGGCGGGGCGGCGCTCATGACGTTGCCGATCGCTCAATACCCGGAGATCGCACCGCCGACGGTGTCGGTGTCGGCGGTGTATCCAGGAGCCAACGCGAAGGTCGTACAAGAGACCGTCGCCGCGCCGATTGAACAAGAGGTCAACGGTGTCGAGAACATGCTTTACATGTCGTCGCAATCGACGAACGACGGCGGCTACAACCTGACGGTGACGTTCAAGCTCGGCACGAATTTAGATATGGCTCAAGTGCTCGTGCAGAACCGCGTGTCGCTGGCGTTGCCCAAGCTACCCGATGTTGTGAAGACGACCGGCGTCAGCACGAAGAAGAAATCGTCGAGCATCTTGTTGGTCGTGAATCTGTTCTCGGATATCGACAAGGTGACGAACAAGCCGATCTACGATCAGCTTTATCTGAGCAACTACGCGTCGATTTACATTCGCGATGAACTCGTGCGGCTGAACGGCGTCGGGGATGTCAGCTTCCTCGGCCAGCAGGATTACAGCATGCGTGTCTGGCTCGACCCGGAGCGGCTGGCCGCTCGCGGGATGACGGCGGGCGATGTCGTCAACGCGCTCAAAGAGCAGAACGTGCAAGTTGCTGCCGGACGGATCGGGCAGCCGCCGGTGCCGAGCGGACTCGACTTTCAATACATCCTCTCGACGCTCGGTCGATTGACCGAACCGGAACAGTTCGAGCAGATCATCGTGAAGACCGGATCGACCGGGCAGATCACGCGGCTGCGTGATGTCGCTCGGCTGGAACTCGGAGCCAAGAATCAGGACACGCAATGCACGCTCGACGGTCAGCCGTCGGTTGGCTTGGCGATCTATCAATTGCCCGGCTCGAACGCGATCGAAGTCGCCGACAACATCCGCCACAAGATGAAAGAGTTGGAAGGCAGCTTGCCCGGTTTCAGTTCGGGCGTGAAGTACTCGATCGCCTACGACACGACGCCGTTTATCGAGCAGTCGGTTCACGAAGTCTTTCACGCTTTGCGTGACGCGATCATCTTGGTGGCGATTGTCGTGCTGCTGTTCCTGCAAGATTGGAAGTCGATGATCCTGCCGATGATCGACGTGCCGGTGTCGTTGATCGGTACGTTGGCGGTCATGGCCGCGCTCGGTTTCACGCTCAACAACCTGACTCTGTTCGGGCTGGTGCTCGCAATCGGCATCGTGGTCGATGACGCGATCGTCGTGCTGGAGAACATCGAAGTCTGGTTGGCGAAAGGTCAGGACGCTCGGACGGCGACAATCAACGCCATGAACGAGATCACCGGCCCGATCATCGCGATCACGCTCGTACTCAGTTCGGTGTTCCTGCCGAGCGCGTTTCTCGGCGGTATCAGCGGTCAGTTCTATCGCCAGTTCGCGCTGACGATTTCCGCGTCGATGATAATCTCGGCGATCAACGCGATGACGATGACTCCGGCGCGAGCGGTACAAATCTTCGCAACGCGCAAGCACGGCGATCCGCTCGAAGCATTGCCGTGGTGGGGCTACGCCGCGCTGCTCGGCTGGTTGTGCGAGCATTTTCTGTGGCCGCTGGTCGGTGCGAAACTCGAAGGCTCATCGCCCGTCGTGCAATGGGCGGTCACGTTGGGACTCGCGCTGCCGGGAGCGGTCGTTGGTACGCTCATCGCCAAGAAAGCGAACGCCGCGCTGTCGGTCTTCTTCAAATGGTTCAATCGAGGCTTCGATTGGATCACGAAAATTTACGGTCGCATCGTCGCCGGTTCGCTGCGAGTCTGCGTGATCGTGCTGCTGATTTACGGCGGGCTGCTCGGCGGGACGTATTTTGGTTTGACACACACGCCGATCGGGTTCATTCCGAATCAAGACAAAGGCTACTTGCTGGTCAACGTGCAGTTGCCCGACTCGGCGTCGCTCGAACGAACGGCCGAGGTCATGAAGCGGGTCGAGAAGATCGCTCGCGAGACCGACGGCGTCGGGCACACGATCGGCATTGCGGGGCAATCGTTCGTGCTCAACGCGGTGAACTCCAACTTCGGTTCGATGTTCGTGATCCTCGACGAGTTCGATCATCGGCATGGCATCGAAAAATATTCGGCAACGATCGGCCAGAAGATTCGGGCGAAGTGCTTCGCGGAAATTCTCGAAGCGCAAGTCGCCGTCTTCGGAGCACCGCCGGTCGATGGACTCGGCAGCGCAGGGGGCTTCAAGCTGATGGTCGAAGACTTGAGCGGCGGCGAACTCGGCGAACTGCAAGCTCAGGCGGACAACCTCGCCGCGAAAGCGAACGAGCAGCCGGGACTCGTCGGCCTCTTCAACAGCTTCCGAGCGAACACGCCGCAGCTTTACATCGACGTGGACCGGACCAAGTGCAAGTCGATGGGCGTGCCGCTCAACGATGTCTTCACGGCGCTGTCGGTGTACCTCGGCGGGAATTACGTCAACGACTTCAACCAATTCGGTCGGACGTGGCAGGTCAACTTGCAAGCCGACTCGAAATTCCGCATCCGCCCCGACGACGTGAAGGCGCTGAAGGTCCGCAACGCTCGCGGCGACATGGTCCCGCTGGGAACGCTCGCCGAGATCAAAGAGATCGGCGGCCCGGTCATGATCACGCGATACAACACGCGCACGGCGGCGACGATCAACGGAGCGAGCTTGCCAGGAGTCAGTTCTGGCCAAGCGATTCAACTGGTCGAAGCGGTCGCGAAAGCCGAACTCTCGTCCGACCTCAAATTTGAATGGACCGAGCTAACGTACCTGCAACTGCTCGAAGGGAGCGCTGCGATCTTCGCATTCATCGGCGCGATTATCCTGGTGTTTCAAGTCCTCGCCGCGCAGTACGAAAGTTGGTCGATGCCGATGGCCGTGCTGCTCGTCGTGCCGATGTGCCTGCTGAGCGCGATCGCCGGTTTGTGGATGTGGAAACTCGACATCAACATCTTCGTGCAAGTCGGCTTCATCGTGCTGGTGGGCCTCGCCGCGAAGAACGCAATCTTGATCGTTGAAACCGCGCGGCATCTCAAATCCACCGGCGAGTCTCGTTTCGACGCAGCGGTCAACGCGAGCAAAAATCGCTTGCGACCGATCATCATGACGTCTTTCGCGTTCATCCTCGGCGTCGTCCCGCTGGTGGTCTCACACGGAGCCGGTTTTGAAATGCGCCGCACGCTCGGCGTTGCCGTGTTCTTTGGAATGCTGGGCGTCACCGGCTTCGGTATCTTCCTGACGCCCGTGTTTTTCTACGTCATCGACTGGCTGTCGGATCGCGGCAAGCGAGACTCTGAGTAATTGCTGTTGAGTGCTTAGAAACGGGGACTCAATAACTTCTCGAAGTCAGGTTAGCACGACGCGCAAGCAAGCAAGTGGTTCCGGCTTTACCACTCGCTTGCGCGTCGTGCTAGCTTTCCTGTGTGCAGGGAAGTTGTTGCGTCCCCGTTCCTTAGCCGGCCGGTGCCTGATCCCTCGGTTGGCATGTTAGATTTCTCTTTGAAGAATGTCGGGACGGAGTCCCAACCTACGAGCGGCGTCTTGCAACATGAGGCATGTTCCGTGATCGAGCGGAATGCCGTGCAACAAACGCTCGCGGCGAGTGGCTGCGCTGCGATCTCCGGGGAGCGTGATTTGGTCAACTCCTGATTGACGCGGCGTTGAGCGGACGTAGTCGATGAGCTTGTCGGCCTCGGCTAAGAAGTGCGGTGTGCCTGCAAAAAGTTGTGGGTTCCACAGCACCAGGATGACGTTGTTCGTACCGATTTCAGGTGGTTCAGCAGGCGGGCAGAAGCCTCCAGAAAGTCCGCCGACAAGCACGTCGAGTAACAGGCCGAGTCCAAATCCCTTGTAGCCTTGCTGCTCGCCGCCCATCGGCAGCAGCGTTCCCGGTTGATCGCTGAAGCGAGTCGCCGGATCGGTCGTCGGGTTTCCTTCCGCATCGAGTAACCATCCTGGCGGACAAGTTTTTCCAGCCAACAATCGCGCCTTCACTTTGCCGTTCGCAACCGCGCTCGTTGAGAGATCCAGGACCAGCGGCTCGCCTCCCGTCGGCACACCGATCGCCAGTGGATTCGTGCTGATCCGCGCTGCGATGCCACCGGGCGGTGCGACGCAACGGAGCACGCCGTTGTCGTTCACTGACATGAATGCTGCGCAACCGTTGCGTGCCGCGAGTTCAACCCACTCCGCCAATCGTCCGACATGTCCACAATTTTTCAACGTCCCGCACGCAATGCCGAGCGACCGCGCCTTGGGCGTGAGGTGTTCGACAAGTTGCCGCGACAGCACTTGCCCGAACCGCCGCTGACCGTCGGCGACCAAGATCGCCGGAGTCTCATTAAGCACTTTCCATTCGATACCACTGCGTAGTTCGTCGGCCTCAAGTTGCTTAAGGTACTCGACCACTCGCAGCACGCCGTGCGATTCATGGCCTCGCAAGTTCGATTCGACGAGGCTCGCCGCCACTTCGGCGGCGTCGCGATCGCTAACACCGGCACAACGAAACAAATCACGAATGAATTCACGGAGTTCGTCAGCCGCTATCTGGACATTTTCAAAAGGCATAGTCAGCCTGCCGTTCCGATTGTTCTGGTGGTTTGGGCTAGTACGACGCGCAAGCGAGTGGCTCAGACTAACATCACTCGCTTGCGCGTCGTGCTAGCAAAAAGATTTTCTCATGAAACAACTTTTCGTTTTGGCGTTGATTCCCGGTCTCATCGTTGGCCCACAGGTTAGAGCGGGGAACGATGAAGTTGGCCAGATTCTGATGCTCGATCCGAGCGTCACGGTGATCGACGAAAATTGCCCGGCTGATCCTGTCGTGGAATGCGAAACGCCATTGCAGACGACTCGCCGCATCGTCCCGCGCACAACATACAAAACCGTGACCAAAACCATCATGGTCCCGCAGACGGTGATGGAAACTCGCGATGTCCAATCGGTGGAATACCGAGACGAAGTCCGCGAGCGAAGTCACACGGTTTATGAGCAAGTTCCAGAAACTCGCCAAGTTGTGACGCAGCACACAGTCATGGTTCCGGAGACTCGTCAGCGCACCGAAACGTTTTCCATTCAAGTTCCGTTTGAACGCGAAGTGCCGCAAACTTACACCGTCGAGAAGATTGGTACTGAGACTCGCACCGGGACGCGACAAGTCTGCCGCTGTGTTCCGAAGACGGAAATGCGAACGACTGTTTGCGGCGGCGAAGTCATCAAACGCAGCGTTGAATCGCCCAACGGCGGTGTGAAGGTGCAGACGGTTGTCGTCGGCGGGACCAAGACGCAGGAGCCAGTCACCGTCATGCGCAAGCAAACGGTTCAGCAGACTTACACCTACAACGTGTCGGTACCACGCTCGGAAACTCACACACGGATGTTGAAGCAGACTGACTACCGCTCAGAGACGCGCACTCGCGAAGTCCCCGAAGTGGTCCAAGTTCCCAAGATCGAATCGCGCACACACAACGTCACCGAGATGAAGTCCGTGCCGCGACAAAAGACCGACACCTATACCGAACGAGTCCCACACGTTGTGACCAAGCAAATTCAAGTGCCGGTGACGAAGTCCGTCGCGAAGCAAATCACCGAGCAAGTTCCTGTGACAACCTACGACGTCATCGAAGAGCCGGTTTCCGATTGCGTGAATTGCGCCGAACCTGCGACGACAACAGATCTTGTTGTGCCGCAGTTGCACCGACGTTCGATTGAGTCGATCCCGTCGCCACCGAAAGAAGATGCGGTGCGGTAATCGTAGAGCGTCGTGCTACATTGCGGCTTCACCGTGCTACGCCTCTACAGACACGATCGGCAGAACATAGCCCTTCTCGTTGAACTGCGCGATGACCGACTCCTTGTCGGTGTGTAAGCCGAGCACCGTGCGTGACTCTGTGCTGCCATCCAGGCTGCGGAAGAGAACCAAGTGCAAGTTGCCGAGCCGCAGTCGATGACCGGCGGCTTCCCACGGTGACAGCTTGCGGCGGTCTTCGGTGATGGTCAGCGTGCGCCATTCGGCTTCGCGAGCGGTTCGATTCGGCGACCAATCAAGTACGATCGGCGCATACAACCCTTCGCTCGAAGAGGCTTGTGTCAGCCTGATCGCGTTCGCTTCGGCGTCGAAGCTGCCGACCGTGCTATGTAGCCGATCGTCTGGTAACGCGACTGGGAAGCAACGAGCTTTGACATCACCGGCAGTCACTCGCACTTCGCGAGTCGCGATATCGGCCTTCGCTTTCACTCCGCGAGACAGCGGCAGCGTTGATTCGAGATCAACTCGACGCGAACCCGCTCGCGAGACAGCATCAGCGATGACGAGGAAATGATCTTTCCGTGAGAGCATCACTTGCCGACAAAGCATCGGACCTTCGGGCCACTCGATCTGCAATTCCATGTAGTCCATGTCCGGGTCCGATGTCCAACAGATGCACTTCCAATCTTGATTAACCGCCAGCGGCTTTCCGTCGAGCCGCACGTTCAACCCCCACTCGCCACCGAAAACCGGAATGCCGAACAAGCTGAGCTGAAGCTGAACCGTTGGGCCGTTATGCACCACAATCGCTGTGTTTGCGTCGGCGTGCCACCAGTTTCTCATGCAGGCCCAATCGGCCCAATCAGACTGCAACGCCGGCAGATCGCTGTCAGTCACGATGGCTCGTTCGTCTGGCGATTCCGCAAACGTTTCGCTTTTGAACTTGTCACTCGAACCATGCCGCGCCACAAACTCGCGAAACCGCAGCGATTCCGTGGCGAGCGACGTTTCATTGAGCCCCGCGAGTTCCGTCGCGCGCAGCAACATCGCCACCGTCGGGCTTGCGCCCGATGCAGTCGAGTCGTTCCGTTTCGAGGTCGCTGATCTGCCGTTTGTCGATCTGCCGTCCGTTGAAATCAGCATGTGTCCATCGCGATCCAACAGCATCACGGCTTTCGTCAGCACATCTTCAAAACGGAGTAGCGACTCCCCTTCTAATAGCGGCTCACCAAAGATCGCGCCCACTTCGACCGACCTCGTCAGCGAAGACAACCATTGCGGAAAGTGAGCCAGCAAGCTGACTGACGGCGTTCCGTCACCATCGGTCAATTCGATCAATTCATTGCGCAGCGATTGTTGACCAAGCTCTTTGAACTCAGCGACGCCATCGACGTCTGCGAAAAGTTGTCCCAATATCCAGGGCAATTCGCCGCATAACAGCAATCTCCGTTCGGGTGATAACTCACAACCCAGCGGCTCGCCGTGATGCAGGCTCAGTTCGATCGCCCACGTCAGCGCGAGTCGCCATACGGGCAAAGCAGTTTCGGCATCGACAAACTCGCCACTGAGCAACAGGTCCACCAGCGCGAGTAACTCCCACACAGTGCTGTCATCGCTCCACGAGTCGGCGTGCGTCAGTTGCTGCCGAGCCCAACGGCTTAGCTTGCCCCAATCTGCTTTCTCAATAATCGTCCAAACAACTTTCGCCGGATGCTCGCGCAAATCGGCCCACGGCCACCGACCGCAACGATTCGCCGTTCGCTTCTGCCGCAGCTTGCGATCCGCGCGGGTCGCCACCGACTTCGACCATGCCCGCCAAAATTTGTCGATCCGACCTGTCACTGCCGCATGACGAATGTCCGCGTTCGTCACAGAACGCCAACTCACACGAGCCAGAAACTCCGCATCGCTCAACTCACGCTCAACGTACTCACGTCCGAATGCCACCAATCCGCCACTCATCTCGACTGCTCCTCGTTAAGGGAGGAGCACGATAGTGGTGACGAGCTGCGATGAAAACAAACTGCCGCGATCTGTTTGTGAAACAATCCCGTGGAGCACGTTTTCAACGTGCTTGATTTGATCGGCCTCAACGGACACTTTCGTTTTGAGAGGGGCACGTTGAAAACATGCTCCACGCGATTCAGCAGCCGGCGTCCCCGCCAGATTTCGCCAAAGCACCGGGATCAGCGAACAACCGAAGATGAACACCACGTCCAATCGCGGATGCCGACCAAGTTGCGAACACACTCTGTCGGCCAGCGGCCTTGTCGCAACGCGATGATCGTTTCGGCGGACATCTTCAGCGTGTCGTGCTGCGATTCTTCATCAAGTCCCGCGAGATGCCCACAGACCAAAACGTTGTCCAACGTCAGCAGCGGACTATCCAGCGGCAACGGCTCTCGTTCAAAGACATCGAGCCCCGCAGCTCGCAGATGTCCCGACTTCAACGAGTCGTACAAGGCCGATTCGTCGATCAACGGCCCGCGAGCGGTGTTAATCAGCACTGCTCCTTGCTTCATCCATTTCAAAGAGTCGGCGTTAATAAAGTGCCTGACCGATTGATCCATCGGTAAATGCAGCGACACATAATCAGATCGCGACAAGAGGTCTTCGATCGAAACCAACTCGACATCCCACAGCTCCGCAAACTCGCGATTTGGAAACGGATCAAATGCCAGCACGTTTAATCCGAGCCCACGTGCGCGTGTCGCGACCGCCCGACCGATGCGTCCGAGCCCGACGATTCCAAGCGTCCGTCCCATCACGCGCGGAGTCGGCTCTTTGCCCCAAACACCACGACGAACTTCGCGATCTCGCTCCGGCAACCGTCGCGCGAGCGACATCAACATCGCGATCGTGTGCTCGGCCACCGCATGATGATTGACCCCCGGAGTCGTTGCGACCACGACTTTCGCTTGATCACATGCCGGCAGATTCACGGCATCAAACCCGACTCCCGTCCGTGCGATGACTCGCAGATTCTGACACTCAGCAATCACCTTCGGCGTGAACGGCTCAGACCCGGCAATGCAGGCGACGCAATCTCGCAACTCGCTAATGAGATTGTCCTCTTGCCACAAATCGAGCTTTCGATCCACGACGACCGGCTCAAAACCAGCACTCCTCAATAACTCAAAGTGCGGCCCAGTGTCTCCCACCATTGATGTCACAAGCACCTTAGAACTGGTCGTCGTCATGAATGCGTTTCTCCGAGTTATTCAATGCTTAATTGCGAGTTTCGTCTGTACGAGCGGGATCGCAACGTAACGTCTGACAAATCATTCTGCGAGTTTCGTCGCGACACCGATTGGGACATTGAACCCCGACGTTCACCACGAACTCACCGAGGCACAAAAGATGCGAATGAGGCTCGGCGGTCAATGATTTTAGGGTGGCTTTGCGGTTCTCTGGCTCACAACTTTCATGCGACGAGAGTTCCTCGGTGCTCGCTCAGGCAGTCGCGCAATCACGGTCTCAAATTCGCAACGCCGATTGATCGACCGTACTGAGCCAACAACTCCGCGTAGGTCAGACCATAGCAGCGGGCGAGAGCCTCTTCGGGCGTGTCGCCCTCTTTGATGCTCAGGAAGAACGCTCGGAATCTTCCGGAATCGAGTTGCACCATGAAGTTCACGAGGTGTGAGGCGATATCGTATTGCCAGGCTTCAAAATCGGCCCTCGTGTCAAAGAAATCTCCGCCGAGTGACCCGGATCGTTGAGCTTTCTCAACGGATCGTTTTTGGCGTTCGACCGCACTGTTTCGAGGAACCACAGCGTGAGCGATCCAATCAGCCATCCCTTCACCGAGCCATGTCGGCAGGCCGACTGTGGAACGGATTCGGCTGGTGACGCCGTGAGTGGTTTCGTGAACCATGACCGCTCCGAGAGTCGCGGCATCGGTGTTACCTCGAAAGCACGCGATGATGGCTCGCCCATCACTGGAGCCGTGATACAGACCTTGTGTCCCTTTCGCGTTTGGGTTGTCCAGGAACTTCTGCTCGAAGGCCAAATACGAGTCCTCCGTCGTAAACGCGCAGATGATGCACTTGCCGAGGAAGATGTTCTTCGTTTTCGGCACTCCGAACGCTTCGCCCAATTTGACGTACATCTTGTCGAGATTCGCCACGTACTGCGAAATCTGATTGGCGGGCAGGTCTGTGAAGAACAGGAAGAACTGCGTTTCCTGCAGGTGGCTTTGAGCTTGATAGCTGGCCTGCACGCGCTCCAGAAATTCTTTGTAGTCGGTGATTGTCTTGGCTCGCTCTTCGTCTGACTGTTCCGGCCACAAGCGTTGTCGTTTCGATCTGAGCCGTTCGTTGACGTCAACATCACGAGCCGTAACGTCGATCAACCGATGTCCCTTCTTGGCGGAATCGAAGACGAGTTCAAATTCACGCTCGCCTGATCGAATGCGTGTGATCAACGCGACCGCGAGCTTTTGCTTTTTCTTGCCATCGGCATCGGTGATCGACAAGAACTTCAGTGTCTCGTCTCCTTTGCCAAGCAACGACTCAGTCACTTCCACATCGGCCAGTGTTTTGCCATTGGCCAGAAACAGCGTGACTTTCTTCTGCGGAGCGATTGGCGATTCATCGCCAGTCAGAGAGACCGCATATTTGGCCAAGTCATCGTTCGACGGAGCGGCTTTCGATGCGGCTCCCTTTGACTTGGTCTTGGAACTCTGTGAGTAAACGCATTGCTCAAATAGCGGGTCGGTCACTGCGGCCAAGGCCATCGCCAACAAAACCCACGCACGAAGTTTGATATGCCGGTTCATTGAGCGGTGCTCCGTTGGGGCTCTACGCAGCAACAAGTCATTTCAGTCTTCCTATTTTGCTGCTTCGTTTTCGCTCATGGTTCCGAAAGCCACTCCTCATCTGGAACAAGGCGAATGGTGCGAGTCCTGAAGTCGATCGTGAAAAACGCTTGGTTCAATTCATCCAGAAATCCGTCCACAAGCGATCGCGCCTCCAATTTTTACGGCTCCACCGCCACCGATGCGGAAGATGTGAACCGGCTTCTTGTGGAATTGGACTCGCGCTGCCTTCGACGCTTCACTGAGCGTGTTGCCGAGAACGTACTCGCCCGATTCCGGCTCAATGGCGATCACTTTGCCGAAGTGTTCTCGCTCAAGTTGGGGCTGCCAGCACTCCGCATACACCTTGCGAGCGGCTTCAACGAACACAGATTTTGGGGGACTGAGAACTGCCATCAGCAATCTCCAAGAGACCGAAACAGACAACGCTGGGAGCTTAGTCAAAGCCGACGAGCATGTCAGTAGGGCTGATTGACACCCTCATGCCGCCCCATACAATCGTCGGCTTTCTTCCGGCTAAAGTGGCGTTCTTTCCGGCCAAAGTGGGGGTTTTCTCGTGGACGAAGCGATCCGAAAAGCAGAAGTGCTTATCGAGGCATTGGCTTGGATTCGCCGATTCCGTGGGCGGCACGTCGTGATCAAGCTCGGCGGGAGCGCACTCGAAGAGCACGAAGCCGTTCGCAGTTTTTTGACTGACGTGATCTTTCTGCAATCGGTTGGGCTGCGGCCGATCTTGGTGCATGGCGGTGGGAAAGACATCGACAAAGCAATGGCCGCTGCCGGTATCACGCCCCGCAAGGTACAAGGGCGGCGGTACACAGACCTCTTAACACTGGAGATCGTTGCCAAAGTTTTGGCGAGTGAGATTTGCGGCGGCTTGGTCGAAGAGATGCGTCGGCAAGGAGGTAATGCGATCGGCCTGAGCTTCCGATCGCAGAATTGTCTCATCGGCAAGAAGTTGGAGTTGCCAGGCGCGGATGGACAGCCGATCGACTTGGGGTTTGTCGGCGAGGTTGTCGATATCGACCGAGGGCTGCTCGAAGACGTTTGCGCGGCGGGGATCATTCCGGTGATTCCGTCCGTCGCAATGGATTCGACCGGGCAGTTGCTCAACGTGAATGCCGACACGGCAGCGGCAGCGATCGCTCGGATTTTGAAAGCGGAAAAGCTGATCTTTGTGAGTGACGTTCCGGGAATCTTCCTCGACCGCAAGAACCCCGCGACGTTGCAATCAAACCTGACCGCCACTCGCTGCCGTGAACTGATTCGCGACGGCATCATCGACGCGGGCATGGTGCCCAAAGTCGATGCTGCCTTGGAGGCTCTCGGTGCGGGAGTTGGTAAGGTTCACATCGTTGACGGTCGCATGCCACACTCCGTGATGTTGGAAATTTATTCCGACACGGGTGTGGGGACGGAAATCGTGCTGTAGTTGCTGCGGAGTAATAGAGTCTCTTCGTTCTTCTTTTTAAGTTTTTGGTCTTCACTGCGAAAGATTTTCAACGCAAAGGCGCGAAGACTGCAAAGGTTCGCAAAGCAGATGGACGCGAAGCCTCTTGCTGCATTTCTTTGCGAACTTGGCGTCTTTGCGGTGAAAAAGAATTTACCTTTCAGAGGAGTTTCCTGTGGACTCGGCCGCGACTCGAAGTAGTTCCCAGACGATTCAGCAGTTCGACAAGTTCGTGATTCCGAACTATCGCCGCTATCCGATTTGCCTCGTGCGTGGCGAAGGCTCGTATGTTTGGGATGCCGAGGGGAAACGTTATCTCGACTTGTTCCCTGGTTGGGGCTGCAACATTCTCGGTCACTGTCCGCAGCGAGTGGTCAAGGCGATTCAAGAACAGGTCACACGCCTGATTCACATCCCGAACACTTGGTACACCGAAGCTCAAGGCGACTTTGCTGAGATGTTATCGACACGTGGCTTCGGCAAAGCGTTCTTTTGCAACAGCGGCGCGGAAGCCAACGAGGCGGCGATCAAGCTGGCTCGATTGCACGCTCGCGATGGCCGGTACAAGGTCATCAGCTTCGAGAACAGTTTTCATGGCCGCACGTTTGCCACAGTCACGGCGACCGCTCAACCGAAGTACCACGAAGGGCTCGGCCCGCTGCTTGCCGGATTCCGCTACGCGCAGCACAACGATTTGGAGTCGGTCGAAAAGCTGCTCGATCGCGAAACGTGCGCGATTCTGATTGAGCCGGTTCAAGGCGAAGGTGGGATCAACATTCCGAGCGACGGGTTCTTGCAAGGTCTGCGAAAGCTGGCCGACGAGAACGGCTGCTTGTTGATCTTCGATGAAGTTCAAACTTGTATGGGCCGCACGGGAACTTGGTTCGGTTATCAACAATTCGGAGTTCAGCCGGATGTGATGACGCTGGCGAAAGGTGTCGCCGGCGGTGTCGCGGCCGGCGCGATGTTGTGCAAGAACGAGTTGGCACCTGACCTGCGACCGGGCATGCACGCGAGCACCTTCGGAGGCAATCCGCTCGCGATGGCGGCCGGCATCGCCACGATTCAGACGATTGAGGAAGACGGCTTGTTGGCGAATTGCCAAGCGATGTCCGATCGCTTCCGATCGCACTTGGAAAAGCTCAAAGCCGAGCTGCCGATCATTTCCGAACTGCGTATCAAGGGGATGATGGTCGGCATCGAACTCAACATCCCGTCCACGCCGGCCGTCGCGAAGTGCATGGAACGCGGCCTGCTCATTAACGCCACTCACGATACCGTCATCCGCTTGTTGCCGGCGTTGAACGTCACTGCGGCCCAAGTCGATGAAGCGTGCGACATCCTCGCAACCGTCGTGCGAGAAATGGCCAACGAAACATAGCCGTAGCGACAGGCGGCCTGCCTGTCGTCCGTAGGCGAGCCGCCTGCGGCGACAAAGAACAACTCATGAAGCATCTCATCTCCTTACTCAACCTGACGGTGGACGAAGTCCACGAAATCCTCACGCTGTCGCACGACCTCAAGGCCGGATGGAAACTCGGTGAACGTCCCGCGCTGTTGCAAGGTCGTTACCTCACTCAAGTCTTCGAGAAGCCGTCGCTGCGGACGCGAGTCAGTTTTGATGCGGCGATGGCTCAGCTTGGCGGAACGGGCTTGTTCCTGAGCGGCCAAGATGCGGGACTTAACGGTCGCGAGTCATTGGCCGATGTCGCGCGAGTCATTAGCAGCTACTCCGACGCGGTCGTGCTGCGAACCTTCTCGCAAAAGTTGATCGAGGATTTCGCCAGCTTCTCGAAGTGCCCAATCATCAACGGCCTGTCGGACGACGATCATCCCTGCCAAGCATTGACTGACATCTTGACGCTGCAAGAAGTCTGGGGCGACGTCAAAGGAAAGCGGCTGGTTTTCGTCGGCGATGGCAACAACGTGGCGAACTCACTCGCAATGATCACGTCGATGCTCGGCATGTCGATGACGGTGTGCGCTCCGCGCGACTTCGAGCTTGATGAAGACTTGCTGCAAGCGATCCGTTTGAGTTTTCCGAAGAGCGAGATCACTCAAACGTCCGATCCCGCCGCCGCCGTCGCGAACGCCGATGTCGTCTACACTGACGTCTGGGCCAGCATGGGCCAAGAGTCCGAAGCGGACAAACGCAATCGCATCTTCGCACCGTACCAAGTCAACGGAAAGCTGATGGCAAAAGCTCCGTCCGGCTGCCTCTTCATGCACGACCTCCCAGCTCGTCGAGGCAAAGAAGTGACCGACGACGTGATCGACGGCCCCAACAGCATTGTCTTCCAACAAGCCGAAAACCGCATGCACCTCGCGAAGGGGCTGCTGGTTTGGCTGCTGCGTTGATGCGTGAAGCCATAACAAGTGTGGCACGACGCTCCGCGTTGTGAATTGCGACGCGGAGCGTCGCACCACAATCTTGCCCAGAGATTTTTCCTCATGGCCCGAACCGCAAAACCGCCTGCGATGAAGCGATCTGCGAAGGCGAATCAAAAAACGCTGCCGGACATCTCGTCGCCGGAGTGGATCGCGCTCCGCAATGCCGCGATTGCCAAACAGGACGGTCCGCGCGAAATGGATTGGGGAGATCCGACCGCTCCGTCGGGCCACGAACACGGCGTGCGGACCAGCAGCCGCTTGATTCGGCAATACCGCGAACTCCACAGGAAACTGGCAATGGATATCACTCCTCAACCGGTCATTGATGTGTTGGTCAAAGCGGGCGTGAAGAAATGGGTGCTGATGGGGCTGCATGGTTACGTCGGCTACTTGCCCGAACCGCGGGCGACTCAAGACGTCGACATCATGATCGCCGCCAGCGAACGCAAACGAGCGGTGAAGGCCATTCAAACCGCGTGGCCCACGCTGATCGTCGAAACGTATTCCGAAGTAGTTCGCTTCAAAGATCCGAATGATCCGGACCTGAAAGGAAACCCGCGACCGACAATCGACATCATGTTGCCGTGGGCGGAGTTTCAACAGACGATCCTGAAAGATTTCGTGATGATCGACAAAAAGACGAAACACCGAATTCCAACGCTCGACGCGGCCATCGTGGCGAAGTTTGCGGCAATGGTCTCCGTCACACGAAACGTTGATAAGAAGGAGTACGATGCGGGCGACTTTCGCCGGATGGTCCGGTCTAATTTCGACCTCATCAACCGCGAATCGCTGCGTCGTTTGGCCGCTCAAGTATGGGAAGGTGGTGCCGATGAAATCGAACGGTTTCTCGACATCGCCATGAGCAACAAGCCGTTTGCGCTATAATTTATTTTCTATTCTCGTGCTTAGCTTCAACAACCAACCCTCAAGCAAGCGATGCCTTCCAACCCCACCGAGGCAAGCTCGGTGGGGTTGCTCGATTGAGGGTCCAGACAACGGACTACTGACCAATGACCACTCGCCACGACGGACGCCAATACGACGAGCTTCGACCCATCACCGTGCAACGGCACTTCACGGGAGCAGTCCCCGGCAGCGTGCTCATCAAGGCGG
>JAYUFI010000213.1:0-2504 GCA_043738805.1 Planctomycetaceae bacterium
GCGACGTGGCCGTCATGGGTTGTTTTGCACCCATGACATCCATGTCATCCTTCGCGGGCTTGGTGAGTCCTGACGATGCCAGTGATCGCAGGCGTTGCCAGTCGATTCGGAGCAATCGCTTTCGGCCTTCCATGTGTGCGACGACGATCCTTAATTTCTTCAACTGACCCACCAGCCGTTGGACCTGACGCACCGTTAGTTGCAGATCCACTTCGAGCCGTTTGTTGCAGGGCCAAGCGTCGCCATTACCGTTGGCGTAGCTCACCAACACGAACAGCATCAGCTTGGCGGCACTGCCGAGCGGAGCGTCGCGCACAGCAGTCAGGCGGTCGTAGATCGACACAGTCACGGTCTCAGTCACGATCGGCACTCCCAATCGGTGCCGTCAGGTTGTGCATCTCCAACACCCGATCGAGGATCGGCGCGATATGCTCAGGCCCCTCATTGCGTTCGGCAATCGGCCACGAATCGCGGTCGCGGACGAGCATTCGTTCTTTCGCGGTAGCGGTCGCTGCGTGCAACTTCTCGCGGTCGATGGGCGACAATTCGTTCGACTTGTTCGCACCACGGTCCGCGCGTATCTTCTGCGTCAACATGATCGAATCTCCGCGACGGCCAGCGTCGAAACCGCTGGCCTTTGCCATTGGTGGTCTAGCACTTCGTGGTTTCACGGCTGCGCGAGCCGAGCACATCATCCAATTCACGGCCAGCCTTCTCGGCGCGAGCCGTCGCAGCGGTCGGAGTCGGATCAGCGGGAGCATCCGCTAGATCAGCGTTGAGCGCGGCGGAGAACGCCAACCAATCGCTTTCCAAGATGAAACGGCGTCCGCCCACACGAATCGCACGGAGCTTGATTCCACGGACACCAGACAGCATCCATCGCCAGATCGTCGCCACGTGAACGCCCTCGCGGCGAGCAAGCTGGTTGACCGACAGGCGTTCGGTCTCGTTGAGAGTAACAATCGCAGCCATTTTGAATCCCTTACGTTGATGTGACGCAAATCACTAGAAACAACGAAGGGATGCTCTTGGTTACCGCGCTATCTGTCTTTACCCATTGGCTTGGTTCCCGGTTCCAGAACTTGGAACTTGCACATCTTCGCGACGAACTTCGTCGATTAAACGCAGGACTTTCTGGCGATTGCCACCGACCTCTTTGACAATCGAATTCTTCTTGGCGTCCATCCCGCCAAGGCGCTTCAAGGCGTTGCGAATTTCTTGCTTGAGAGCGGCGTCTTCGTCTGAGTCTGGCTTTTGTTTAGCGGGCCGACTTATTTCGGTGGCGACGAGTTCAATCAGTCGTTTGCCCGCATCACACGCGCTTCGCACTTCATCGGAAATTTCACCGTTGGTCCCGCACTCTCCAGCGATCTGCAACGCCTCTGATCCAAGAGCCTCTTTCAACCACTCCCAATCTACTGCCAATGGCAATGGCGACGGGAGGTTGCGTTGATCTGCGGGCTTTTCGGATTCATCGACAACCAGTTCGCCAACGTGAATCACCAGTTGGAACACCGAGTCGTAGGGGACATTGCCGAACGCAGCCCATTGAAGAGGGGGCACATATCGGAGCGCAGCTCTCTGATCTGACAAGAAAGGCAGCATCGAGTTTTTTGCAACCCGAAGAGCTTCCAGTAAGTCGCGTACACGCCAAGCGTCAACATACGCACTATCCAAGTCCGCCCAAGATTCAATCTTGTCAGCGCTACGACGCTGCGGGGTTCCCTCGGACAAATTGTTTGCCATGCCACTGTTCCTTGTGGCGTTCCAAGAAAAGAAAACGCGGCGAGCCGGTTGGAACGACCGGTTTTCAGTGGCCAGACCTAGCCGCGTTTTGTGCATTTCAGAAAGTCGGCCCCGCCAACGCAACACGCGTCGAATCCTTTTTGACGTTGGATCAAAAATGTTGGAGCAGAGCACTATGTGTGGTGGCTATCATACGACGCTGCCTTGTGTTCTGGCACGCGACCGTCTCGCGCCAAATAGGCCAACGAAAGCTCTCGTCGTGGGTGTATCTACCATTTCGCAAACCACTGAAACCAAACTCTGCGTGTGTTGTGGAAATACGAAAAACATCGAAGTATTCCGGCTTCGACGTCGTGGTTACTCCGAACGTGCGTCCGACTGCTCCGAATGTCATTCGTGGCGAGAAGCGGTACGCAGAAAAGCAAAGCGAAACGAGAGAAGACATCGGAGAGTTGCGACCGTCGCACGGAAAATCGTGACGTCCGGACCTGATCGAATTCGGATCCTCGCCGACCGCCTGCTGGCGGAGTTCGACGGCCCCGTGGGAACGGCGCATCGGTTGGCTGAAATCGTTCGCCGCCGACCCGAATCCGCGACGACCGGCTACCTCTTGCTCGCGACGTTGCGGCTCGCGGCCTATTGCGAGTCTCAGCCGGTCGAACTGCCGGACGAAGATAAGAGGCAACGCCTCAATCAGGAGATTGTCATGTTCAATTTGGAACATCCGGAGCTCGCCGCAAGCTGCCTAGTTGAGTTGG
>JAYUFI010000214.1:0-2503 GCA_043738805.1 Planctomycetaceae bacterium
AACGAGCCAGGCCGGGATTGGCCTCGATGGAGAGGGCCGAAGGCGGACGGTGTTGCTGACAACAGGAAGCTGCCGACTCAATGGAGCCAGACCGAGAACATTCGTTGGTTGGTGAAGTTGCCGGGATGGGGGACGAGCTCGCCGGTCGTTTACGGAAACCGAGTGTTCGTCACTTCGGAACTCAATGCGGATGGCAAGAAGTCGCTGCTCACTCTGTGCTTTGATCGAACGACTGGCCGCGAGCTGTGGAGACATGATTTTGGTTTCGGCGTGAATCAGCGCGTTCACGAGAAATCGAACTTGGCCACCAACACTCCGGCCGTCACGACGGATGCGGTGTATGTGGCGTTTGGGAATGCGGACATCGCTCGGTACTCGCACGACGGCAAGCTGCTGTGGGTCAATCGGTACATTCCCCGGTTTGGCGATCCGAAGATGTCGTGGGGATATGCCCTCAGCCCGCTCGTGCTGGAGGATTCGATCCTGTTCCCGTGGGATCATCACACCGGTCCCTGCTTTCTGATTGGCTTGAGTCCACAAACCGGTGAGATCGCCTGGAAGAACGATCGGCCGATCGGAACCGCTCATGCAACTCCGCTGTTGGTGGAGCATCACGGCCAGAAGGACATCCTCGTTCCGGGCAAGCATCGGTTGACGGCCTTCGATGCGAAGACTCACGCCGAGTTGTGGAAGTACGGCGAAGGCGAAGGACCATACAACGGCGAGATCATCGTCAGTCCGGTCTTTGGCGACGGGATCGTGTTCACGCAACTCTGGAGGCAGAGTCCCATCCACGCCATTCGCCTCAGTCCCAACGGCAAACCTCCCGAATCGGTTTGGGTGAGCGACAAACCGGGCGGCGTCGAGCCATCTCTGCTTTACTACCGAGGGCTGCTCTACGTGCTGATGGACAACGGCGTGCTGGTTTGCTTTGACGGGAAGACCGGCCAAGAGCATTACCGGCAACGACTCGGCGGTGACTGCAATTCGTCACCCGTGGCGAGTGATGGCCGCATCTATCTCAGCAACAACGACGGCCAAACGTTCGTGGTCAAAGCGGGAACCACGTTTGAGTTGCTCGCCACGAATGATCTCGGCGAACGCATCACGGCGTCACCGGCGATCTCGGGCAACGAGTTGATCTACCGCACGGACTCGCATCTGTATTGCATCGGGACATCGGCCGGACGGTGAGGTAATCGTGGAGGCTCCCGCAGGAGAGATAACGGGAGGGAGCGGACCTCGTTTTCGATCATGAACCAGCGTGTCTCGGACTGAGGGCCGCTTGATCGAGCTTGAAGACCCGACCGACGACCTGCGACGTTGAGGAAGAAGCACGTTGACTCAAAGTGATTCCGTCAGTCCAATGTCACACAACGCACTGGATTGTGCCGATGAGTGAACTGCCCGCCTGTTTCGACACTCCACGCATCCCCGCCACTTTCGGTCACATGCCTACAGAGACAGCCACATGTTTCCGGTACTTACGTAGGTCGGGTCTCCCGGCCCGACCTAGCGGCCCGGCAGAGCCGTCCCACGGTTGAATCAGAGTGATCGCGAAGCACGATCTTCGGAGTCCATCACATGCGAATGAACGACGCTTGGTCTAACGAACGCACTCGGCAAAGCTGGATGGCACATGAAAGCGTTTCGCGACGAACGGCGATTCAAGCGGGGAGCATTGGCCTTTTGGGACTGGGGATGAATCACGTCGCGGCGTTGCGTGCTGCCGACGGGAAGTTGACGACGCCGAGCGGTGGGATCGCGAAGTCGGTCATCTTTGTGTTTCTCTCCGGTGGACTGACTCAGCATGACAGCTTCGATCCCAAGCCGAATGCTCCGGCCGGTATCCGAGGCGAGTTCTCACCGATCGCGACGCGGTCGCCGGGGGTTTCCATTTGCGAACACCTGCCGATGTTGGCCGCTCGAAGTCAGATGTGGAGTCTGATTCGCTCGCTCACGACGCCGTACAACGAGCACTCGCAAGGCCACACGTCCATTCTCACCGGACGCACGCCGATGCCGGTGGGTTACAACGCCAGCAAGCCGCAGTCGAGCGATTGGCCGTCCATTGCCTCGGTGGTCGGCAACACGCTGCCGCGACGAAACAACAACCTGCCGCCGGCCATCGTGCTTCCCGAACGGCTGATTCACAACACGGGGCGAGTCCTCCCCGGCCAGTTCGGCGGCTTGATGGGGAGCCACCGCGATCCGTGGTTCATCGAAGCCTCGCCGTACAACGCGAAGTCTTACGGCGCGTATCCGGAATACGAATTTCATTTCGTCCGAGGTCGCGAGCGAAATCCGAATCTGACGTTTCAGTCTCCGAATCTCAGCTTGCCTCAAGGACTGAGCCGTTCGCGACTGACCGATCGCGACAGCTTGCGAGGCATACTCGATCAACAACGACGCGAGTTGGAAGAAGCCGCATCGGTCGAATCGTTTGATCGACATCGACAAGCCGCGATCTCGTTGCTGACCGACACGAGCGTGCAACGAGCGT
>JAYUFI010000215.1:0-6595 GCA_043738805.1 Planctomycetaceae bacterium
GGTCCGAACTGACTTCAACCACTCGCTGGCGCGTCGTGCTCGCTGAGCAAAACACCTCACGCAAAGTTCATCATGCTGAAGACTCACGCGGTCGGGATCGACCTCGGCACCACGTATTCTTGTTTGTCTTATCTCAACGAACATGGCGAACCGGTAACGCTCCCCAATCAAGAAGGGGAGCTTTCGACGCCGTCGATTGTGTTGTTCGATGGCGGCGAAGTGGTCGTCGGGACCGAGGCATTGCGGAACGCAGTGCTGCGACCGAGTCACGTGGTTCAAAACGCCAAGCGTTACATCGGCTCGGACCAGACTTGGACGATCGACAAGAAGGTTTACACGCCGGTTGATATCGGTGCGTTCGTGTTGCGCAAGATGCTCTCGGCGGCGGAAGAGCAGATCGGTGAGATCAAGCAGGCGGTCATCACCGTGCCAGCGCAGTTCAGTGATTGGCAGCGTCAGGCGACGGTCGAAGCGGGCTTCAAAGCGGGACTCAAGACGGTCGATATCATCAACGAACCGGTCGCCGCCGCGCTGTGTTATGTGCTCGGAACCGAAGGCTTGTGGTTCACGGAACTCGCCGAAGAACAGCGGATTCTGGTTTACGACCTCGGCGGCGGGACGTTCGATTTGTCGCTGGTGAAGTACCACAAAGATGAAGTCAAGGTGATCGCCAGCACGGGCGATTTGCATCTGGGCGGCATTGATTGGAACGAAACATTGCAACTGGCGATTTGCGATCGCTTCGCGCGCGAGTTCGGAGCCGATCCGCGCAAAGACCCGGAGAGCATGCAGCTCTTGGCGATGGCTGTTGAGAACACCAAGCGCGGCCTGACCGTGCGCGAGCGAGCTGCGTTGACTTGCTCGCACGGCGGCCATCGCAAGGTTTATCAGATCGAACAGAAGGAATTTGAAAAGCTGACGAAGCCGCTGCTCGACCGTTCGATCTCGCTGACTCGCGATTTGCAAAAGGCCTACAGCTTCGGGCTGAAGCCGAGCGACATCATCCTCACAACCGGTGGCTCGTCGCGGATGCCGATGATCAAAAAGGCGCTCGGCGAGATCGGCTTTCGCACGCCCAACACGTCGCTCTCTCCCGATCAATCCATCTCGCACGGAGCGACCTATTACGCCGGCATGTTGTTGACGAACACCGATTTCGCGAAGTCGATCCTCAGTGCGAAGGCGACCGAACGGCTCGCGAAGATCAAGCAACGCAGCGTCAACGCGCGAGCACTCGGCATCCTTGTCCGCGACTCCGACACGAAGGGACGAGTGCCGCACTACTTGATCCCCGCGAACAGCGAATTGCCGACGTCGATCACTCAAACGTTCGGCACCGTCATCCCGAATCAAAAACGAGTCCACTTACACATCGTCGAAAGCGGCACGATCGCCGATCAACATTACGCCGAATTGGGAACGTGCATCGTCGATAATTTGCCTCCGAAGCTGCCCGAAAATTCGCTCATCGAAGTGACGATCGCCTACAACGAACAAGCGCGAGTACTCGTTACCGCGCGTGATGTGACGAGCGGCAAGCAGGCTCAAACCGTCATCGTGCGACAAGAGAATGTGTTGACAAAGCCCGCGTCTACAAAAGTGGTGCAAGCGGAAGATGAATCGCAAGTCGAATGGCGATCGTCGTCGATCCAATCGAAAGCACCGCAACCCAAAGCGACTCAGCCGAGCAAGACTGCCTCGCCCGCTCCGCAGTCCGCTCCCGTGAAAGGGCCAGCCATTGCGACCAGACCTGCAACGCCAGCCGCAGCGACGTCAGTACCGCGAGCAGCAACATCCAACCCGACGACGACCACAAAACCGGTTGCCGGTTCAAAGCCGCCGCCGCTGCCGGACCAGACCAGACCAGCCGCAACCGCACAGCGACCGAGCGCTCCGCAAGCATCTGTCGGTCAACGTGCCGCCGACGCACCACAGCGCCCGAATTCCGCAGGACCGAAGTCAGTCATCAGTTCGACTCGGATCGAAGATTCGAGCCAACCGATTCCGCTCTGCAACAAGTGTGGCGAGCCGTTGAACGTCAAAGGAGCCTGTACCGCGTGTGGTTGGTCCGCTGCTGCGACTCGAAAGCCTGCCACCGCTCAAGCAGCCTCCGCACCGAAAGTGAGTCGAGCGCCTGCCGCCGTGACTCCGCAGCCCGCAGCATCGAAGCCGCCAATGCCGACTGCTCCCGACGCACCTCGAAAGCTCGCTCCACCCACAAAGCCGACACTGCCAAGGAAGCCGTCCGCCGACGATGACGAACTGCTCAACATGGCGCTCTCGTCGATCAACAAACCGCTGAAGTCCGATCCCCCTCGACTGCCAGCCGGAGGAAACGTCCCGCCAAAGAAGCCGCTGCCCAAAGCGGTGAAGCAAGGCGAAGACGAATTCTGGAACGAGAAAACGTAATGTGTGGCACTCACTGAGCTCGTCTCAATGGAATCGGGCCTTTGCACTACGAGTCTCATTGCACGGTAAGAAGCTTCGCGTAGTGCAAAAGCCCTTTAACCACTGAGGCAAGCTCAGTGGGGTGAAAGAATCAAACCCACTCGCTCAAGACCGTAAAGGCTGCCTTCATGCGAATCGACCGCATTGAACTGTTTCATGTTGCGATGCCGCTGATCTATCCGTGGCGGACGGCTTATGGCGAAGACGCGACGATTGATTCGGTGTTGTGCCGACTGACGAGCGGTTCGGTCGAAGCGTGGGGCGAGAGCACGCCGTTCGCCGCGCCGTGCTACAGCCCGGAATTTGCCAACGGCATCTTCACGCTCTGCCGCGATTGGCTTGCGCCGCAAATTATCGGGCAAGAGATTTCGTCTGGTGTCGAGCTGCAACAGAAGTTGTCGATCTTCAAAGGGAATCCGTTTGCGAAAGCCATCCTCGATAACTCGTGGTGGGCGTTGCAGAGTCGCGTGACGAACACGCCGCTGCATCAACTCATCGGAGCGACGCGCGATGAAGTTTGTGTTGGTGCGGACTTCGGCGTGATGGACAGTCTTGATGATTTGCTCGACGGAGTTGGAAAAGCGATTGCCGACGGGTTTCCGCGCATCAAGTTGAAGTTCCGCCCCGGCTGGGATTTGCCGATGCTCAATGCTGTGAGGAAGCAGCATCCGCACCATCCGATCCACATCGACTGCAACAGCGGTTATCGCTTGAGCGATTTGAAGCTCTTTCAGCAGGCCGATGAGTTCGGGCTTGCGATGTACGAGCAGCCGTTGCCGCATGACGACGTCGTCGATCATGCGGAGTTGCAGCGACAAGTGCGGACGCCGGTCTGTCTCGACGAGAGTGTCTACAACGTGCGACAGGCTGAACTCGCAATTCGCTTGAAGAGCTGCCGCTTCGTGAACATCAAGCCGAGCCGCGTCGGTGGGCTGACGAACGCGATCGCGATTCACAACCTCTGCCAAGTGGCGGGAATCCCCTGTTGGGTCGGCGGCATGTTGGAAAGCGCCGTCGGAGCGAACCTCTGTGTGGCCCTCGCGATGCTCGACAACTTCACGTACCCCGCCGACATCTTCCCCAGCAGCCGCTTCTACCGCGAAGACCTCGGCACTCCGCCGCTGGAATTGATCCGTCTTGCCGATGGAACGCCCGGCGTGCGAGCGACGCAGCATTTGCCCGATCCGCATCCCGATCGGCTGAGCAAGCTGACGGTGCAACACGCGGTACTGCCTGCCTCGTAACCCGAAGCGTCTGCGAGGGCGGACGTTTAACAACGTTTTGCCGTGAAACAGTCGGCTGAGCGATCGCCCTCGCTAACGCTTCGGGTTACTTGCGTCGCTCTTCGAACGCAGCACGCAGCGGAAGCCAACATCGGACGCGCGTTCGCGCATTTCCAGACCGGTGCGCTGCCACAGCGTCCAATCGAGTGCGCCACCTTTGACGACTCGCTGATTGACACGACCGGGAGTCTTTGGCCCCGCCCAATCGAGTCGCTTGGCGGGCGGAAGCGCTGCGGCTTCTGCGTGTGCTTTCGGCGAATAATGATCCGCACACCATTCACGTGCATTGCCTGCGACATCGAATAGACCAAAGCGGCTGCGGTCATGAATGAACGACATCACCTCATCAATCTGACCAGGAACTCGACCTCGTTCCCAAATTGCTGGTCCTTTGCCCCACGGCGTGCGCCAGGAGTTCGGGCCGCGAGCGGCCAACTCCCATTCCGCTTCGGTGGGCAATTCTTTGCCGACCCAGCGGGCGTAATCACGAGCGTCGTTCCACACGATGCCGAGTGCCGGACGGTGCGGTGCGTCGTTCTCATTCAGCGGCTTCAAAATTTTTAGGCCGATCGCTGTCGTGAAAGGACGGAACTGACCGAGCGTCACTTCCGCGATGTCGATGTAATACGGCGACAGTTCGATCGCGACTTCCGGCTGAACTTCGAGCGGCCCATCATCGCTTCCCATACGGACTGTCCCGGCGGGGACGAAGGCCATCTCCGAGGAATCTTTTTCGCAAATGATTCGCAGCGGCCAGCCATCCGTCGAGAACGAAGTCCCTTCGACGGCACGGAAGCCGGGAGGCAAGCGGCTCGATTGATTCGCCGCATTGCGACTTCCGACTGCACCAGAGAGAGCAACTTCAAAGTGCGCGGACGTGACTCCGGGCGCGGGTTCGGTCGGCTCAAAGATATCTTTGGAATCCACTGTCGGTGCGCGACCGACGACAGTGAAATTGGGTAGCGATTCCGCCTCGTCAAAGACATCATTGGGATTTGCTCCCGCTAACGGTGATGGTGGCGGAGCCGGGGCAGCGGGAGGTTTCGGGGCGGGGCTCACTCGCTTCGGCTCATTCGCAACCAGATTGACCGGAACGGTGGCGGGCTTGCCGCCACAACCACTCAGCAGCAACACGCCGAGCATTGCAGTCACGGCTCGCACCAGCGATTCTCGAATTGATTGTGAGTTGTATTTCATGCGGAGCATTGTGCTGCCTGTTACGTGATCGCGAAAGCTCGGAAGCTGAATGCACGCGGAGGGATGCTGATGTCAGAGTTCGTTCCATCAAGAAGCATAGTCGTTGGTGATACGATTTCACGTGGCCGTCGCGCTCCGCGTGACAAGCCGAGTGTTTATCAACGCTCTATGAAGCGACCGGCTCGTCACGCGGAGCGTGACGGCTACTTACGCGACAGCGACGTACTTTCGGCATTGTCACGCCAGCGTTTCGTGACACTGCAGATTCTCTGGCTGTTTTGGTCGGCGCTCGCATCCTCGGCTTTCGCTCGCGAGCTGCTGACGTTTGATGGGCCGTTGAAAGATCAGTTCACGCCACTGTCGTTGTCACGATTGGAAGCATGGAACCCTGATGAAGCGAAGTCCGATGATCACAACCCGCAGCCACGAGGCCGAGCGGTTCGAGTTACCGCACCAGCGGGAGGAGGCTTTGTCACGAATGCGGATGTCGTCACGGTCGAATGGCCCAAGGTCGAATCGCTGGGCCTATGGTTGTACCGCACTGCCGTTGAGGCGAAAGAGCACCCGACGGTTGAACTCGAATTACGGCTGCTCGAAGCGGATCGCAAAGCGTACTTCTGGCGACGCATCGAGATCGCTCATGTCGGTTGGCAAAAGTTGTTGTTGCCGTTGGACTGGTTTGTCTGGAGCGAAGGTCGCATACCGCGTTGGGACAAAGTGAAGTACGTCGGTTTTCGATTGCGCGACGAAGGCTCTTTCACCATCGACACTCTGTGGACGGAACCGAGCGCGATGCTGCGAACGGAATTCACGCCGACAGAATTGATGTCGCGAGTCGCGTTTCCCAAACCATTGATCTTCGCGGCGGAGGAGAAGCCTGCTGGTGCCGCTGTGCCAACAACAGCCCCCTCTTCACTGCGAACCTTGGAAACTCGCGACGTGCAGTTGCTCACGAACGCGAAGTCGCTCGAACTGGAACGTCTGGCGGCGCACTGCGGATTGGTCGCGAAGCAGGTGCGAAGTGAATTGCCGTTCCTTGCCGAGCCGACTTCCGGGCCGTTGCTGATCGTCTTCCAAGATGCGGCCGAGTATCGCCGATTTGTCCCACGACACGCTCGCCAGCTCAACGTGCAGGTGAACGCTCCCGACTCAACCGGCTTCACGCTGCAAGGAGTCAGCAGTTCTTCTTGGGACACAGAACTCGGATCGTTGCGACCGGTTTTCGCTCACGAATTTTTGCACGGCTACCTCTGCCACGCCACGCGGTTTCCATGCCATGGCGAATGGCTGCATGAAGGACTGGCGACATATTTCCAACTCAAGTTTCATCCGCAAGCCAATCTCGATCGGCTCGTTCAAGACGGGATTTCGTCGTCCAAGAAACATGCGGCACTCAGCGAATTGTGTAACGGACACCGCATCGCGCTGACTCAATACTGGCAAGCGGGAACGCTGTGGCAAATGCTGTTCAGCGAGCCGCGTTATCAGTCGCAACTGGTGGCGTTGTTTCAGCGACTAGAGGCCGCCGGCTCGACCGACCTCGCGCCACATCTCGAACCCGTTTGGCAAACCGATTGGGCGAAACTGACGGCAGACTGGCAAGCATTCTGCGAGCGGCAGTTCCCGAAGAAGTGATGGCCATTCCGTAGCCCGGTTTTCCCAACCGG
>JAYUFI010000216.1:0-2502 GCA_043738805.1 Planctomycetaceae bacterium
CGACGCCATGTGGTGTAGAGCGCGCGGCGAAACTTGTCGTCACCGGCGCTTGTTTGCCAATCGGTGCCGCTGCCGAAGGCCGCGCTGAGCCCCATCGTCGGTTGCGGCGGCCTCACCGGTGCGCCGTACAACTTCGGGCTGAGCAGACCGCTCACCGCGAGTGCCTGATCGCGGATCGTCTCGGCCGACAACCGGAAACGCGGACCGCGAGCGAGCAAGAAATTTTCCGGATCGCGATCGAGCAATTCCGGTGAGACCTTTGAAGACTGTCGATACGTCGCCGAGGTGACGATCACTTTCAAGAACGCTTTGAGATCCCACTTCAGCGCCACCACTTCGGTCGCGAGCCAATCGAGCAACTCTGGATGTGTCGGCAGCTCACCTTGCGAACCGAACTCTTCACTGGTGCGGACGAGTCCGTTACCGAAGATGGTCTCCCAGTAGCGATTCGCCAGCACGCGGCCGGTGAGCGGATTGCGTGCGTCGATGAGCCACTTCGCCAGCGCGAGTCGATCAGGCGTTGAACCTTCCGGCAGCGGATGAAACGCGGCAGGAACACCCGGCGTCACTTCCTTGCCGAGATCCATGAAGTTGCCGCGCAGTTGGATGTTCGTTTTGCGACGTTTGTCTGCCGCGAGTTCGCGGAAGATCGGGACCGTTGTCGCCGGCTTGAGATCGGCCAGCGACTTCCTGGCCGCCGCGAGTTGATCACGCGAGGCGGTCAGTTCCGGAGCGATCGTCAGATAAAACTTCGACAGCTCCGCTTTCTGCGCGTCAGTCCGTGCCGCTGCAGCCATGTTGAGGATCGCCACGATCGGAGCGGGGATCTTGGCGACGTCAGCCGCTCGGATATCGTCCGTCGCCGACAATCGAAACTTGCCGAGCGTGTGATCGGCGAATGACGTGTTTTGTTCGAGCGTGATCGCCAGTGTCGAACCTTCCGCGACTTCGACTGGTGCCGACGTGATCAACGTCAGCGTATGCGGTTGTTGAAGTTGTCCGCCGACCGCCCAACCTTTGTTGGCTTGCGGCGCGAGCACCACCTTCGCTTCAAAACCGGCTCCCTGATCGTGATCTGCGAACGCACTGGCGAACGGCACGCCGCGCACACCGCTCAGAGCAAATTCGCTCGACGGCTTCGGCGGATCAACCATCTCTTTGGACCAAATGGGTTCGTGCTTTTCGTTGAGTACCACGACGCGAAAGTTTTTCGTTCTCTCTTCAGTGCCAGCGTCCGTGCGGTTCCACAACATCACGCGGTCGATCGCTTGCTCGCCGCCGAGGTCCACTTCCCACCACGGGTCATCGGCCAAAGCCGTGTGCGACACAGAGTTCTTCGCGTAATTTCCATCGGTGTTGCCGTCGATCGCAAACTTTGCTTCCCCGCCGTAATCGGTGCTGATCTGCTTCGCCATTCCCTTCAGAGCCACGTTGTCCGCCCCGCGAAAGACCTGCACTTCCGCCAGATGCAGGAAGCGTCCTTTGCCCGGCAGTTCGATCCGCACAAAGCGACCGTTGAGCCGCGTCCCATTTGGCGGCGTGATCGTGGCCGAAATTTTCGACACCACAAAGTTGCCGCCGCCGAAGCCCGCTCCTTGTCCCGGCAACGTGGCGTCAGGCAACGTCTCCAATCGAACCGCTTGCAGCTTGCCCGCAGCGAGCGGCAACTCCAACGTGTAAGTGTCGGTCTTCGCTGCTTTGTCCGCTCGCACGACGCCGTCGTCTGCGGTTGTCAGTGTCACGCCGCTTTGAGATTTCACGCTCGTCGGTTTGAGCGAACGCCACGCAAGCTGTCTTGGAAAAGCCGCGTCCCATTTTGACTGCGAATCCAAGATCGCTGGCGTGATCGCCGTTGTCTCCACCTCCAGCCGAGCGACATCGGCCAGCCATTGCGTCTTCTGTTTGCGCTGTTCGTCGGTGAAGAGTTCCAGTCTCGGAGACTCATCGGAGCGATCGGCGTCTTCTGTCTGATTCAAGATCGCGAACAGTTTGAAGAACTCTTCCTGAGTGATCGGATCGAACTTGTGCGTGTGACATTGAGCACACGCGATCGTCGTCCCCATCCAAGTCGCCATCGTCGTGTTGACGCGATCGACGATCGCCACATTGCGGAACTCTTCGTCGTTCGTTCCCCCTTCGTTGTTCGTCAGCGTGTTGCGATGAAAGGCAGTCGCGATGAGTTGCTCTTCGGTCGGGTTCGGTAGCAGATCGCCCGCTAATTGCTCGATCGTGAATTGATCGAACGGCATATTCTTGTTGAATGCCTTGATAACCCAGTCGCGATAACCCCAGATCGTCCGCGCCGGGTCGTCCGCATACCCCGCCGAGTCCGCATACCGCGCGAGGTCCAACCACTGCCGCGCCCAATGCTCGCCGTAACTCTCTTTCGCCAGCATTCGGTCCACGAATTTTTCATACGCCTGCGGATCGGCGTCTTTCGCAAACGCTTCAATTTCCTCCACCGTCGGCGGCAGCCCGGTAACGTCCAACGCCACGCGCCGA